>JBHLLE010000001.1:0-23721 GCA_048885945.1 Candidatus Hermodarchaeota archaeon
CTAATAAAAAATTAGAAAACCAGTAATGAGTTTGAATTTATTTACTTAATTTATATTATATTTTTTATGGAAAATTCGGATTCGTATTTTGATTGGGAAATAAAATTACGAAAAAAATCAAAACCAACTAGAAGTTATAAAACTGATAGTAAGAATCTTAATTCATTAGGTATTCCTCAAGAAGAATACAGCGCATTTTTAAAAGATTGGACAAGAAAAAATCTAATTATAAAAGATAGATAAAGTCTAAAAAAATAAAAGAAAAAAAATTGAGATTATTATTAATCTCTTTGACTTAAAATACTTAAGGCACAAAGTGTAAATGCTCCACCTAAATTATGTGCCAAACCAATTTTTGCATCGGGGACTTGTCTTCCTTCTGCACGACCTTGTAGTTGTTTACATACTTCCGTAAGCATTCTACATCCAGTTGATCCAATAGGATGACCGAAACTTTTTAAACCTCCTGAAGGATTGACTGCTGTTTCACCATCCCAATTGAATGTTCCATTCTTTAGCTCTTCTGCGGCTTGCCCACGTTCACAGAAACCTAGATCTTGACAATTTAATAGTTCGGTAATGGTAAAACAATCATGAACTTCAGCTAAATCAATTTGTTTTCTTGGATCTGTAATACCTGCTTCCTTATAAGCTAATTCTGCTGCCTTTTCTGTAGCAGGAAAATGTGTGAAATCAGAACTTGGATGTCCCTTTGGGGCATACCAAGGAAAGTTTGTTTGTGCTGAAACAGCATTAGCTTTTACTACAATATAATCGTCAGCATGAGCGTAACTTTCTGCTAATTCGGGTCTGGTTAAGATTAAAGCAGCAGCACCATCGCTCATTGCGCAACAGTCAAATCTCCCGAGTGGATCAGCTATCATAGGAGCTTTCATAGCAGCTTCAATTGTAATTTTCCTTCTAAAATGAGCTTTGGGATGATAAGAACCGTTATCATGGTTTTTCACAGCTACACGAGCTAGATCTTCCTTAATCCAACCAAATTCATGAAAACTTCTAGTAGCTGCCATTGAAAACATTGCTGGTGCAGAGGGTGTTGGATATAATGGATGACCAAATATAGTAAATCCTGGTAAACCGCTACCTCCTTCATCCATTAACTTTTCTACTCCACAAGCAAGAACTGTATCATATGCTCCTGAGGCTACACCAAAACATGCATTTCTGAATGCATCCATTCCGCTAGCACAATAATTCTCAACTCTAGTTGCTGGTTTACCATTCAATCTGAGCATATCTTCAACCATAGCTCCAGATAATCCGGTAAAATAATAGAAGATGCCAACCCAAGAGGCATCTATTTCATCTTTTTTAAGCCCACCATCTTTTAGAGCACCTTGGAAAGCTTCAAATAATAAATCATATTGGCTTTTATCCCAAAGCTCTCCATATTTAGTCATATCACAGCCAATTATTGCTACCTGACCTGCGATTCCTTTTCTAACCATTTTGATAACCTCCCTTATTTTCTCCCCCTTTCGGGTCTACATTTCCAATAATAATTTTTAAATTCCTTTCCTTCATGACATTTACGTAAAGTAAGCTCAACTCTCATCCCTATTTTAACATTTTCTTCAGGGTTATCAATTTCAGTCATATCTAAAAGAACTCTACCACCACCATCAAGATCTACGACACATCGAGGTACTGGAGTGTCTAAATAAGCCCCTCCAACAAGATGGTCCAATGTGAATGTAAAGATTTCTCCTTTATAGGATAATTTTATTCGTTCAAAAGGATCATCAGCTCTACAAGAATAACATGATCGAATCATATCAGGATATTGAATTGCACCACATTCTTTACATTTTACACCATACCATCTATAAACAGAATAACTGTCTCTCCAAATCATTGTTGCTGAACTTTTTCTTGTATATCGATCTTTATCTAATAATTCCTTGAAATCAAGATATTTATTATAGTTTTTAAGAGGGGTCATGGATTTTTGATGTCCTTGAAGTCCCATTCTAGTTTTTCCAAGGTCTCTTAAGGCATTCTTATCGCGCACTTGTAATAAAATAGCATCTGCTCCATCACCAAAACCAGCCAATATTATTTTAGCATCGGGTTTAGGTCTTCTTAATGCTCCAATTAGGAGTATAAAAGGCATTGGATTCCCAAGATCTCCAAGTTGAAAAAATACACTATTTTGTGCAACACCACCGGCAAATTTCATTATTTTAGAAATTCTACCATGAAGGCCGGGATTATTATAATAATATGCAGCAGCAGCAATGTCTTCAGGTTTAAGATTATTTCTATTTAATAATTCATTCATGGCTTTAGTTATACTTTGTGTATAAAATCTGGCATCCATTTTAACTTCAAAAGTCCTTATGAACTTATCTGTCCCTGTTCTTTGCCAAGGACCAGTGACATTAGCAGATAAAGAATAATAGTCATCAATCGAAATTGGTAAATTATCCTCCTCAGTTATCAATAGTGCAGCGGCAGCGTCAGCAAAACCATACTCCCACATTGTCGAGGGTTCAGGTTGCCGGGCATCTGCAGCTACTACGAGAATACTTTTAATATCTTTATTAGCTTTTATAGTATCTACTGCTCGAGCTACTGCTGTTGTTGCAGCTTTTAAAGAATCTGTAAAATCAGCAGTAATTATATCGTCTCGCATATCTAAAATAGTTGCAATTAGAGAAGCAGAATCTTTTTCGGTATAAACTTGGGTAGTTGAGGCAAAAAATAAGCCATCAATTGTCTTTGGGTCAAAACCCGCTAAACAATCCATTCCTGCTTCTACGGACATTGTTATAGTATCCTCGTCCGCCATTGCAATCGCTTTTGTACCTGGAACAATCGGAAAGTCCCATGCTTTTCCAATTAAATCACGTGGCAAGAGCGATTTTGGTAGATATGCGCCATAACTCTTTATTCCGATTATGGTTTTCCACCTATTCTTATTTTTTTTGCTTTTTAAATAATTTTGAAAATTATTTTTATTGTATTAATTTGAATTATGAAAAATTAAAAATAATACTTGTGATTTTACTCATACTAATAACAGATTTCAATTTTATATGTATTAAAAAAGTACGTAAAAAAGTACAAAATCTACTAATTTTACACTTTTTTTAATAAGCCTTGAGTGATTTTAATAGTTTAGATTATAGTTAGAACTGATTTTGATCAAAATTTATTTCTCGAAAGAATATATAATTAGTTTAAATTCATTGATTAGTTCCTAAAATAAATTAAAATAAGCAAAAATATGTTATCAATAAAGAATTGAGGATTGAATTAGATTTGGATTATTAGAAAAAAAAAAGATTAATTATCATCATTTATCTTCTTTTCCAACACAATAAGGATGGGTGTAAATCCCGTTTTCGAAAATACATTGATTAATTTATCAGGAACGCCATAACTAACATTTATTCTGATAGATTCACATCCCCATGAACGCAAGATTTGTATGGCTCGATCTGCAAGTACCTTACCTACATGTTTTCCTATGTACTGTTTTTTTGTAGCCCAATTATCAAGATATCCAACATATTGACCTAATGGATTTTTAACTGCCTCCAACATTCCCATTCCAACGACTTCACCAGTTGATTTTGTCTCAGCAATTAATGTTATTCTCTTTAAATTGGGCTTAAATTGTCTTAATCCAGAAGATTCACGCCATTGATCTTCCTTTAAACCAATATTATATTGATTGTGAAGCTCTTTTAAAATTTCTAGGGTTGCTTCATAATCTGAAGTCCGATAATTACGAATAATAATTTCATCTTCTTCAATAGATTCATCTGCCATAATATTTACCTTCTTTATTTATTCTTATTTTTTCTTTATAAAATATTTATATCAATTCTTTTTGAGAGTAATTTCTTTTTATCATTTTTATCTTCAACGATAAAGAAAAGATATTCGTCAATATGGGGTAATATTGGCGAAATAAATAAAAGTTCTTCCTCAGGAAACCAAACATCAACAATTTGATTCATAATTTCCTTTTCAAAAAATTCTTTAACATGAGTAATTGAAACTCTTAAATCATTCATTTCTTCTTTAGTATTATTCCTTACCAAGATTTCTAATTCTTGACTATCTTCAACAATATCTATATTTAAAACTGCAAGAGGTCCTTTTAGTGATAACTCTTTAGCTTTTTTATTGGAGGGATCAAACAATTTAATACTTGAAAAAGTGCTAGCTCCTTCAGCACTATTTATGTGGGAAACATCAATACCTTTTAATGCTAAATAGGAGATTGCTTTTTGTTGTTTAATAGAAGTCGCATCAATTTCTCTCACAGCTTTTGAAAAATAATCATCAACAGTAGTACTTATCAGATTCCAGAGATCTTTAGTAAATTTTTCTCCTTTTTGGATCAACTGTTTGATTTTTGGTGATTTAATTATTTCATCCTTTGCAATTTCACCTTCTATAATTTCAAATAATTTAGTTTCAAATTTTCCACGAATTTCGGAGGTCAAATTACGGATAAGCTGGTCTCCAAAAATAGCAAGATCATTAGGTAATGAAACGATAAGTACAATTGTTTCGGGAGTTTCTTCTTCTAATCCTGCTCTTCTTTTCTTTCTTTTTGATTGAGTTAAAAATTTTTTCCCAAAAAAAGTATATCCTTTATATTCTAAATCTATATGGTCCAAAGCTTCTAATTCTTCAATATCTAAGAACCAAATGCTATGATATTTAATTGGTCTCATGTAACTTTTATCGTCCTTATATTGATCATCCGGATATATCATAAGAGGAATATGGCCTTTAGCTTCATCAAAATATAAGACATAGACTACTACAAGATCTTCTATACATCTCAATTCTGAGTTTTTCGACTTTTCTGGACCAGCCACTTGAGTACCAATTAAAATTATAATTTGAAATTATAATAAGTTCTTTATAACAAAAAATTTAATAATTCTTATCCTAAAAATTTATGTATATAATAAATACTAAAAATTAAAACATTTGGATTTGAAGTAAGTGTGATAATAACTGATGTTAAAACGCATTTATTAGAACTTGATTTTAAACTTAAAATCGGTTCAATGCCAAGGTTTAATGTAACTGGACTCTATGTTAACATTATAACTGATGAGGGAATAGATGGTTGGGCACTATCTCATTGGAATTTAAGTAATTTAGCTCAAAAAGTCTTTATTGACGAAGCGCTTAAACGATTAGTGGTTAAAAAAGATCCTTTTATGGTGGAAGAAATCTTTCATGAAATATATCAAAATTCTAATCGAATACTATGGGGTATTCCACATGCCACCTCAGCGATACAGATTGCTTGTTGGGATATTATTGGAAAAGCAACTAAACAGCCGATATATAAGCTTCTAGGTGGTAGAAAAAAAAAGGTTAAAGCATATGGTTCTATGCCTAGAGGATACTCTGCGAAAGCAGCTGTTGGAGCAGTAAAAGCCGCTTTAGATCCTGATTTGGGGGGATTTGAAGCAATTAAACTTAGAATTGGAAATGGTGTCAAAAAAGACGAAGAATTGATAAAATCTGTGAGAGATGCATTTCCAGATATTGATATAATGGTAGATGCAAATTCCGCTTATCAATCTGTAAATGAGGCTCTCAAAGTAGCACACATATGCGATAAATATAGCATAACATGGTTAGAAGAACCTATTCCAACTGATAATCTCAATGGACTTGCCAAAATCAGAGAAAAATCACCTGTTGAAATTGCAGGAGGGGAAAATGATTTTGGAATGTTTCGATTTGAAGATATTTTATCAAAAGACTGTTTTGATGTTATTCAACCCGATGTAACTAGAAGTGGAGGATTTTTACAACTAAAAAAAATTGACGCTATGGCAGAAGTGAAAGGTGTTCGCTGCATACCTCATATATTTGGGTTTGGGCACATTTTAGCAGCAAACTTACATTTTATTATGTCGACAAGGTGTGATTGGTGCGAATTTCCTTTCATACCAGATGAATACCAAGTTCTTGAAGAACCAATAAAAGCAGAAAAAGGTTGGGTTTCAGCTATAGATAAGCCCGGATTAGGTGTGGAAGTTAATAAGCAAATGTTAGAAGAACACGTAATTAAATAAATCTCTACAAGATTTTTTATTTTTTTTTTCCGTATATCATATACACTTTTAATTTAGTACTTAAGTTTTCTTCTCCAATGTGCACTTCAAAATTTTTATTCTCTAATAATTCAATAACTTCATTTAATAGATTTTCTCCTCCTTTAATGTGCTCGTGTACTTCCATCGAAACTTGTTTGATGATTTTCCAATTTTCGTCAGTAATACCCGCAAGAACTTGTCTTTCGTAATTTTCAGCATCAATTTTTAACAAGTCAATTCCTTCAATGTTGTAGTCTTTTATGATATCTGAAAGAGGTCTTAATTGGCAAATAACTTTCTCACTACTGTAAATCTTTTTGATTGCTGATTTAACTACCCGTTTTCGTAAAAATCTTGGAACGATGCAAGCAATAGGTTTATCTCTACAGACGGCTTCTTTATAATTTTTAACATATAAATCAACCTTTAAATCCAAATCGAACGGTACAGCAGTTGAGTCAGCACTAACATTGGGATAATAAAAAAATTCAATAGATTTATTCTTTTCAGCTAGACCGATATTAAATAGTTTTATAAAGCAAGGGAGATCTTGAGTATTAGCTTCTAATACTTCAAAGATTGTTTTAATTGGTTCGAATGCGTATATCTTTATATTAGCCGCTTGTTTCGCAACGAATCGGGAAAAAAGTCCGATATTTGCACCAACATCAAACACAACATCTCCTTCCTTAATACTGATTCCAAATTTTAAATATTCGTTATCGACAAATATCTCATTATATACCCAAAGGGCCGTTAACTCGTCAAGGTAGAATAGATTTTCTCCATTAGGTAAAGTGAGTGTTTTCATACTTATTCAGTCTTCTAAAACAAAATGAAATTCTTAAATTTGTTAAGGAGAATATTTATTATTTTTTCAATTTTACTTGAATCTTTTTTTTTCCAAATCTTTCCTTCTTTCTGCAAGTATTTCTCTACATTGTTTTGACTCTTTCGGATAATAAATATAAGCTAATAGCCAAAAAAATGAACCACATAACCAAAACAACAAAATTATTGTAATAGAAAGAGGTAACAAGGATAAGTCTCTTTCTATCATCGATGAGAGTAGCAAATTTCCGATTATCCCTCCGATATTTACCATAATTCCATTAAAAGCATTGACTCGACTTCTTAATTCTGGTGTACATACCTCAGAATATATGGCAAAAATATTTCCTGCACTTAAAGATACTAGAAAATATGCTGTAAAACCTAGCACTAATAATAATGTCCAAGACAATATAATTTCAATAGCATTATCTGATGCAAAAGGTAATAGAAAGAAGAGTAATAATAAGATAATCCCAGCAATTAGTCCAAGAAACGAAATTATTACCCGACCTCTTATTTTACCGGACTTATAAAAGGAATCTCCAATTTTTCCTCCTACAACTGCTCCAGGAAGAATACCAATCCCTGTAAAAATATATAATGCTGTTGCAGATATTCCTGGATCTGGACCACCGATTTTAAAATTTAAATAATATATACCCCAAATTCCTAATGTGGAAGTCGCAATCCCAGAAAATAATATATATAATAATATTGCAACGATTGTTTTTTTTTTAAATATTTGCGAAAGATTTGAGAGAGTTAGCTTATAATCGTATTTAATAGCTCCTTCAAAATTTTCAAATTCTGGTTCAGAACGCCCTCTTTCAGGATCAATTCCAATAAAGTAATAATTCATGAGTACTAGAACTCCCAAAATAGAGCCTATACCATAAGCAAACCTCCATCCATTTGGAACGATAAATCTCCCTAATAAACCTCCAAGAATAATACCTAAACCAGTTCCTAAAGTTAAAGATAGATGCAAACCACCATATTTTTTACCTCTTTCTTTAGGACTATATAAATCTCCCACAATTGAATAACCAATTGGTACAAAGGCACCAGTTCCAATCGCAGCGAAGATTATAAAAAAAAGGTAAAAATAATAATTTATTGAAATAGAGATTATTCCATAGGAAATAATCCAAAGAAGATTAGTAGTGATAAAAATTTTTTTTCGGATATTTTTTTCTGTAATCTTATCTTCAAAATAACCGAAAATTAACAAACTAATCGATGTAGTCAATAAATAAGTAGCCATTGATATTCCTATACCTAATTTTGTAGTACCGGGAAGTTCTATTAAAAGATTATCAATATTAACAGGTAAAACACCTAAAAAAAAGAAAATCATGAAATAAAAACCACATAAAGATCTAAAGGTTTTCCCCCTTTTAATTAAGTATAGCTTATCCATTGAAATCATATACATTGAATAGTTGATATAATAAAAATTCAATAATTTTTATTTTTATTTGGGAATTATACCTATTATGTCTAAAATTAATCCATTGATTGAAGTAAAAAAACATAAGGATTATTTATATGTAATTCGAGAAAAATTGGAGGATATAGATCCCCGTTTCCATACTGTTTATACCAATCTGTTTTTACTTATTGGTTCTGAAAAAGCACTCTTAATTGATACAGGTGCTGGACTTTTCCCTCTTAAACCAATAATCGACGATTTAATTGGAGATATGACCTTGAATTTAATAAACACTCATTGTCATTGGGATCATGTTGGTAGCAATTATGAGTTTGATGAGATTATGATTCATGAAATTGAAGAAGGATCTATCTCGAGACCGACAAATATTACAAACGTAATGGATTCTCCTAAGGAAATTTCCAAGAAATATGAGGAAATTAACTATTTATTACCCCCAGCTAATTCTATTAAAACGATAAAGGATGGAGACATAATAAATTTGGGTAACTTAGAAGTTAAAATAATACACACTCCAGGTCACTCACCGGGTTCCATATCGCTGCTAACTGATAGAAATGAATTGTTTACGGGAGATACTGCACATTATGGATCACCATTTTTGCCTAAGAAAAAACTACTTCCGGAATTTCTGTCTACCTTATCAAAATTAATTGAGTTATGTGAAAACAATAAATCAATAGAAATATATCCTTCTCACGAAGAGTACATCGTAGGACCTAAGCTTTTATATGAACTTTATGAGGGAGTAAAAAATATTGAAAATCTATGGGATACAAAAACTAAAGATAATTTCTATCGCGCTTGGATTATTGAAGATGGTAAGTTTAAATTTGTAATCTCCCGAATATAATAATTTGTTAATTATTTGCTGATTATAATGAGTAAAGTTGAAAACTTCTATTTAAATGCTAAGTGGAATTTAAAAAACGATGGTAAATCTATTAATATCGAAGCAGAAGTTCCTGGTTCTGTATTTGAAGCCTTACTCAAAAATAAAATCGTTGAAAATCCATTTTATGGTTTAAACGAAAAAAAACTAGCATGGGTATACGAATCAAATTGGCAGTTTGAAACTGAGTTTGATGTTTCCTCGAGTTTTTTAGAACATTCAAACATAATATTGCGATTTCATGGATTAGATACATTTTCAGAAGTTTATTTAAACGATTCTTTATTAGGAACAACAAATAATATGTTTAAGACCTATGATTTTGATGTTAAATCAAAACTAAAACAATCAAATAATAAACTAATTATAATCCTTAAGAGCCCAACTAAAGAAGCAAGAGATGAAATTAAAAAACATGGATTAACGCTAGTAAATCCTATGGAAGCATTACCAGGAATACCTTACATAAGGAAAGCACAATATTCATTTGGTTGGGATTGGGGTCCAAAATTACCAGACATAGCAATTTGGCAACCCGTTGAATTAATTGGTTTTAATGAACTAAAAATAAAGGAAATCTATACTTCACAAATTTTCCAATACAATTTTAACCCCTTAAAGCTTGAAAATCAAAATAAAATCTCGAATATTGAGATTAACTTGGTAGAATTATCAATAAATGTTGATATCGTTTCTACGAGTAAAAATTTTAGTAATTCTAATTATTTTATTGAAGCTATTATCAAAGCTCCAAATGGCGAAGTTTTTAAGAAAAAGCAAAAAATTATCAACTTAAACCAAGAGATTAAGTTTAGTTTAGTAAATCCAATATTATGGTGGACCTACGACCTGGGAAAACCTAATCTTTACGAATTAGATATTTCAATTCAAAACGATATTGTTATTGAAAAGGTAACTCAAAGAATAGGAATTAGAGATATTCAACTTTTTCGAAATCCAGATAAATGGGGTGAAACATTTTATTTTAGATTAAATGGCGTCCCTATATTTGCTAAAGGCGCAAATTGGATACCAATAGACAGTTTTATTTCGAGAGGAAAAAAGTTAAATTTATATCAACTCAATTTACACAGTGCTAAAGAAGCGAATATGAACATGATTCGCGTATGGGGAGGGGGAATTTATGAAGATGATCTTTTTTATAATATTTGCGATGAATTAGGACTATTAGTATGGCAAGATTTTCCATTTGCCTGTCATATCTATCCACATGAAAAAGATTTTATCGAAAACATCACTAATGAAGCAATTCAAAACATTAAACGATTGAGAAATCATCCCAGTTTGGCTTTGTGGTGTGGAAATAATGAGATTGAATATTTATGGAGAGGTCTTTTAGTAGATTCAGATTTAAAAGAGCCAGATGTGATTTCTAAATTTAAAAGGGGTTATAGCGAAATATTTGAAACAATTCTGCCAGAACTAATAAAAAAGTACGATACAAACCGTCCATATTGGCCAAGTTCACCTTCAAATGGATATATTGATGAAAAATTGGGTACCATTGACGCTAATAATCCAAATCGAGGGGATTCACATTATTGGGCTGTATGGCATAGCGGTAAATCTTTTTTAGCTTATAGAAAATTTAATTCTCGTTTTATGTCTGAATTTGGTTTTGAATCTTTCCCCTCAATAAAAACAATACAAACAATATGCCCACTTGAACAATTTGAATTTCACTCACCTATTATGGAAAATCATCAAAAGAATTCTGCTGGAAATAAAAAAATCATGACATACATGAAACGTCGTTTTTCAATCCCTAATAAATTTGAAAATAAAGTGATTATATCTCAAATTACTCAAGCAGAAGCAATAGAATATGGAGTAGAACATTGGCGTAGGAATAGAAATGAATGTCATTGTATGGGTTCCTTATATTGGCAATTAAATGATTGTTGGCCTGTAGCTAGTTGGTCTTCATTGGATTACTTTTTGCGTTGGAAAGCGTTACACTATTTTGCTAAACGATTTTATCAACCAATCTTTGCAAGTGTGAAAGAAGAAACTAACGAAATTGAGTTTTGGATAACAAATGATACAAGAATAACTCATGAGGTTAGTTTAGATTGGTATATTTTCAATTCGAACAGTAATTTATTAATGAATGGTACATATGAATCTAAAATATCTCCTTGTAGCTCATCAAAAGTTGGAAATGTTGATGTGAGCGAAATAAATAAAGAAGTGAATCAAAGACGTAATAATATAATTTTCTATAGTCTCAAGGAAAATCAGAATGTTAATGAGGTTGTTTCTAATGGTTTTCGATTATTTAATGCTCCAAAAGATTTCTCAATTAAAGATCCAGAACTATCTTATACAATAAAGCAAATAACGAAAGATAAAAACAATTTAAATGAATGTAAAATTGAAATTAAAACTGAAAATATTGCTCTCTACGTTTTCATTGATTCTAATAATCTTGATTTTATTGCTTCAGACAACTACTTCTCTATGAAACCAAATGAAAAAAGGATGATTATCTTGAGAAATATAACTCATTTAAATAATCAATTGAATTTAGGAGATTTGAATATTCTAGAAGAGATTTATGTTAAATCTTTATATGACCTCTTAAAAAAATGACAGAATTTATCTAAAAAAGGTATTTTCATCATAGAAGTTTTTTAGGAGTAACTAAGGTATCCTTATCAGTCGTAATAACATAATCAGAATGATTTCTTATGTAGGTAACAGGATAATCGTCTCCTGGCGTTCCAAATAACGCAATTCTTAATATGGTATTAGCCCAATCATAAGGCGTTCCATTCCTACAATAAAGACGAATTCTTTTAGCATATAATATTTCGGTCATTCCAAGAGTATAAGCTTCGTGCGGAAAATTTTCTAAATTACCCCCAACTTGAGATCGAATTGAATTTATAGTTATGGTAAAATCGTTAAGCTTCACTTTTCTTGGTCCTTTTTGAGAAACTCCAGGTTCAGGCTCGTTGAAAGCTATGTGTCCGTGAATACCAATCCCTCCATAACAAGTATCAATCCCTCCAATATTAGCGATAATTGAAGCTAATTCTGAAATATTATTTTCATTTGGAAAATAAATTTGTTTTTGTTGTAAATCGTTTTGAATTAAAGAATCAAGAAAAAGAGATTTAGCAATTTTTTTAAAACTTAGTGGATGATTGGGTGGAACTGCTTTACCGTTATCACCACAATATTCATCCATAAAGAAGAACCAGCAATTTTTCAAAGAAATATTCTCCTTTACAATAATTTTAGATAGGATCGGATATTGTCCGGTTGGTCCAACAGGTAAAATGAGACGCGTGTTTATGCCCTTTTGATTATTTGTAAGAATTTCTGAAGCGATATCTTCGGCAAATCTCTGATGCAAAGCATCCAAATCATCACAAACTACGATATGATTGCCAGCTAATTCAATAACCTTATTCGGAGATAATTGCATCAAAGAGCGAATTTCTTCTTTTCGATTAGTCATATTATTTTTCTCCTAACATTTTTAGCATATTTCCAGCAAAAATCAGCTTTTTTGTTCTTTCGTTAACCTGATTTTTTTCTAATCTTTCAATGTCTTCGGTTAAAATTTGAGCTATTTGATTATATATAACATCGGATCCAAATACTATTTTTTTAAATGCCCCTTTCCACCATAACCAATGCTTAATACCAATTTTATCAAGTCGAACTCGCCACCCAGTAGGAGCTCCAGAAAGGTCTGCGTATACATTTGGTTTCATTCTTATCAATTCCGCTGCGTCATCGTTCCAATGAACTCCTAAATGTGCTATAATCATGTTTAAATCTGGAAATGCGTTAGCAATTGGCTCCAATCGCATGGGATGCATAAACCAAGAAGATACAAACTCCTGAGGTGCCTTTTTTACTATAGTAACAATCCCTGTATGGAAAAGAATGGGCATTTTTAATTCTTGAGCGGTTTCCCATAAAGGAAAATACGAAGGATCGTTGTAAGGTTTGTGTGGTAATGTAACTTTTACCATTCTAAATCCATCTTCGTAAGCCTTTTTAATTTCATTTCGCTCATTATCTCCGGGCCGAACAAAAAAGGCTCCAATTAGACGGTCAGGATATTTATTAATAGCTTTTTTGATTCCGTTATTATCAACATTCATAAAAAGTTTTCCAAGTCCACTAATACAACATTTTTCAATATTACATTCATCAAGTGTTTTTACAAGGTTTTCTAAGTAATTTGGGGTATCAAAAAGATGAGCATGAGCATCAATTATTCTCATTACTTGAAACAATATACGTTATAATAAAAAGATTTATGAATTTTGCTTGATTTTGATTTTTAATAATTACCAAAAGGAATGATATGAAAATATGAAATATTTCCTTGATAGCGCGAAAATTGACGAAATCAAATATGGTATTGAAAATTGGAAAATAGATGGGGTAACTTCAAACCCTAAGCACGTGAAAAACTCGGGAAAACCATTTTTCACCGTAGTTAAGGAGTTTGCTGCAGAATTTAACGACTTAGATTTTCCAATATCAGTAGAAATTAATCCACATATTTCAGAAGCAACTGAGATGATTAATGAAGCTAAAAAATTGGCATCTTTATCAGATAACTTTGTGATAAAAATACCTTGCACAGAACAAGGACTCATTGCCACAAAAAAGTTAAGAGAGGCTGGAGTAAAAGTTAATGTCACATTGGTATTTACCACTTCTCAAGCACTACAAGTTGGCAGAATTGGAGCTACCTATTGTTCTCCTTTTATTGGCTGGCAGGAAGAGACTGGTGTGGATTGTTCCTTATTATTATCAGATATCGTTTCAATTTATAAGAATTATGGATTTAAAACGGAAATAATTGTTGCTGCTGTCCGTAATGGAAAACAAATTGTTGATGCGGCAGTTTTGGGAGCAGATATAGTCACCGCAGGTTTTGAAGTCTACAAAAACAGCTTCGAACATCCATTTACAGATAAGGGGTTAAAAATCTTTACAGATGCTTGGGATGATACTGAAATAGGAGAACTATAGATTCCCAATTATATTTATAAAAAATAATAAATCATTAATTATTATTTCTTAGATTTTATTCTAAAATATAATCATAATTACTTATTTAAGGTAATTAAGATGAATAGAAAAGTACTCGTATTTGAACCGAAAAAATGTATTGGTTGTAAACTATGTGAACTTTATTGTAGCATGTCACATTTTAATGTTACCAATCCTACCAAATCTCGCATTCGTATTATAAGAGATCCTAACTCTCAACTCGATCTCGCGACCTATTGTCACCAATGTATCGATGCCCCTTGTATTCAAGCCTGCGATTTCGAAGCACTTTCAAGAGATTCAAAAACTAATGCAATTTTAGTTAACAATGAGAATTGTGTTGGGTGCAGAAATTGCATACATGAATGCCCTTACGCTGCTCCTTCAATACTCCCAGAAAATAATGTTGTTATCATATGTGATTTATGTGGAGGTACTCCTGAATGTGTTGAAGTTTGTCCCGAGCACGCTATCCAATATTTAGAGTTCGAAAAAGCAGTGAATATTTACAAGTCAATTTCTGAGGAAGAAATTGTTAAGAAATATATTGGAGGTGATAACGATAATGAATGATGATCATAGAATATTAGGAAAAATACTCAGAATTAATCTCACAACGGGAAAAAATCGTATAGAAAGTATTGATCCTGAACTGTGGAAATTATATCTAGGTGGAAGAGGATTTGGAGCCTATTATTTAACTAAAGAAGTTTCGCCTTCGGTTAACGCTCTCGCTTCCGATAATAAATTGATTTTTATGAACGGTCCATTGGCTGGAACACTAATACCCGGAAATAATAAAATATGTGTTACTTTTAAATCGCCATTAACTAATAGTTATTCCTATTCGTTATGTGGGGGTCATTGGGGACCTGAATTAAAATATGCGGGATATGATGGATTAATAATTGAAGGACGGTCAGAAAAACCGACATACCTCTTTATCAACAACGAAGATATCAATTTAAAACCTGCTCATTCCATATGGGGTGAATTTATCCCTGAAAGCGAGGATAATATTCGAGATGATGTAGGAGGAGACAAAACAATTCAAATAGCTGTAATTGGCCCTGCTGGTGAGAAACTAGTCAATTACGCTTGTATAACTGCAGGTTATTATAGAGAATTTGGACGTGGAGGCTCGGGTGCGGTTATGGGTTCAAAAAATTTAAAGGGCATTGCTATCAGTGGTTCTAAGGATGTGAAGGTGATAAAGCCCAAGAAAGTACTTGAATTAAGTAAAAGAATGATTGAAAACCTTAGAGAATCTTCAATAGGGAAAATTCGAAGGCAATATGGCACGATGGAACTCGTTGAGCGAATAAACAACGCTGGATTCTGGGTAACTCGGAATTTTACTGAAGGTTATTTTGAAGAAGGGTTCAAGCTCGAAGGAAAACCGATGCGCGACAAAGTTGTATCCGGAGATAGTTCGTGTTTTGGTTGTCCAATAGCGTGTGGGAAGTGGACAAATGTTACAACAAAAGATAACGAAAGGATTTATATGGAAGGTCCCGAATTTGAGACCATTGGAATGCTTGGTTCTAATTGCGGAATTAGTAACTGGGAAACTCTTCTAAAAGCGACAAAGATTTGTGATACTTATGGTTTTGACACGATAAATGCGGGGGCGTGTGTTGCAATGATGATGGAAGCATATGAGACTGGGAGAATTACTAAAGAACAAACAGATGGAATTGACCTTAAGTTTGGAAATGACAATGCATTGCTCCAAATATTAGAAAAAATAGGAAAAAGAGATGGTTTGGGAAACATTCTCGCTAAAGGGGTAGCAAAGGCGGGAGAGATTTTAAATATTCCTGACTTAGCAATTCACTCAAAAGGACAATCTTTTCCAGTTTACGATCCAAGAGGCGCAAAAGCAATGGCTTTAACTTACGCTACTTCTCCTAAGGGTGCTCATCACATGCTGGCAACGACTTTTGGATTAGAACTCGCCTTAGGCAATCGTTTTGAAATAAAAGGTAAGGGACTATTAGAAAGGAATCACCAATTTAGCATGGGTATTGTGGATTCTATTGCTTTATGTTCGACGATGCGAGGTGGTATACCACTAGAAGATCAAGCTAAAGCGTATTCTGCGGTTTCAGGAATAAATCTAGACGAAAATGATCTTAATATAGCAGCAGAACGAATTATTAACCTCGAAAGAATGTATAACATAAAGCTTGGATTTAATCGCAATCACGATACTTTACCAAAACGATTTTTAGAAGAACCAATGCCGAAAGGTGAAAGCAAAGGGCAAACAGTGGAGTTAGAAACTCTATTGAACGATTATTACAGTGTTATGGGTTGGAACGGAAACGGTATCCCCACAAAAAAGAAACTGAAAGAATTGGGATTGACCGATTTAATTATTAGTTAGAACTCATAATTTAAAATTTATAGTCATCACTAATATTTATCATGCTTATCAAGATTATATATATCAATTTTTTGTTATAATCTTAAATGAATAGATTAATTAATAAATTTAAACGGCTATAGTTGAATGCTTAATGAAACAAGTAATAAAGATAGGAGTTGTATGCATTGCTCGTAAGACATTTGATTTTAAAGCTGCTCTTAACATATACAAGCAGATTCAAGAAAGGTTAAAGATTATCGAAAGCGTGGAATGGAAATTTATCCCCGATTTAGTAATAGAAATAGATGATGCGCAAAAAGCCGCTCAACATTTAATTTCTCGTCAAATTGATGGACTTATATGCATTAGTGGAACATTTGCTTTAGGGCATCTCATTTTAGAATTAAATAAAATAATTAATCGTCCTATCTTATTATGGGGCTTAGAAGAATTACCTTACGATGGCGGAAAAATTCGCTTGAATTCGGTTTGTGGAATAAATTTAAACGCATCAAATCTTTACAAAGCTGGAATTAAGAACTATCACGTAATAATTGGCGATGATATAGACGAAAACTGGTTAGACGCAATTCGTATATTAAAAATGTTTTCTAGTTCTCATGTGGGCATTATTGGCTCAAGAGCTCATGGATTTTTCAACTTAGATGTAGACGAGCTCGAATTATACAACGAATTAGGTGTTTTAATTGATTATTACCAATTAAATGATGTTTTTTATCAAAATATAGATTTTCACAAGCTTCCAGAAAGAGTAAGTCAAATTAAAAACATTTTTGATGTTTCGGGATTGACTAATCAACAAGTTGAAAAGGTTGCTGAACTTGTTATAAAATTCGAAACTTTTATGGAAGGAAACAATCTAACTTCAGTTGCTGTGAGATGTTGGCCCGAATTCGCATCGTCTTATGGTATATCACCCTGTGCTGCAATGTCAATTTTGCAAGCTGAAGGTAAGATATTAACGTGCGAAGGGGATATTTTAGGTAATTTATCGATGTTAGCACATTCTGCGATTGGAGCAGAAACTCCTTTTCTAGCAGATTTTTCGCAAATTAATCTAAAAGAAAATTTTGGACTTCTATGGCATTGTGGAGTTGCCGCTTGTAATCTATGGGATGGTAAATGCGTTAGATCGCTAGATTCTTATTTTGCTGATGGTAAAGGAGTCACTGCAGATTTTGTCATGAAATCAGGAATCCTCTCCCTTTTGAGAATGGATTATACGCCTCCAAACGAATATAGAATCTTTATACAAAAAGGAGAAGCAATACATATGGAAAAAGAATTGAAAGGTACCTATGCAAAAGTAGTTTTCAAGGAAGAAATACAAGTTATATTAAATAAAATTATACAAAACGGGATTGCGCATCATATTTCAGTAGTTTATGGAGATTTCATTAAACCTCTTGAAATTTTCGCTAAGATTAAAGATTGGAATGTAATAAAATAGATTTTTTACTTTGAAAAAAATTATTTAATACCCTAAAAACTTAGTAAGGAAAAGTAAAATTTGAAATTCAAAGAATATTAAATTAATTTCAAATTATTCAAGATCATAATTATAATGTTTTAAGTAATTATGATAAGAGTCGAGCATTCAAAGGAAGAATTTAAGTTATTCTACAAAAACCACCTTTTTTTTCACCATACTTCTAAAAATCCTAGCTTCATAATAGGAAAAGGGAAATCTAAATACAAATTAAGACACGATAAATTCAAGATTAAAGAAACGACAATAGAAAAAATTGAGCTTAACGATTTTCAGATTGAATCTTTAACAGAAAATGAAACTATTGTAGTATTTAAAAATAAAAATGAAGAACTAAAGATTATTTTTAAAGAGAGCGATGGATACTTAGAAGTTATACCTAAAGTATTTAATCAAAACATAAATAGGTGCTGGATTTTATTAAAGGCTAATTCTGAAGAAGCTATTTATGGTTGTGGTTCGCAGTTCGCTGATTTAGATTTAAGAGGTAAAGAGATACCAATTTGGGTTGAAGATCATTCTCCAGTAGCTAAAACTGATTATACTTATTTTCCATTACCCACCTTTATTTCAGTAGGAAAAAGTTACTACTTTTGTCATATAGAATCTTCTTATTATTCAAAATTGAATTTCACGAATGAAAACAACCACGAGCTATATGTTTGGGAAGTACCTAAAAAAATTGTTATTGGAAAACTTGATAATGCTCTAACGGTAGTCAGCCGCTTATCTGATTATTTTGGTCGTCAACCTTCCATGCCCGAATGGATTTACGATGGTCTTATTTTAGGGATTCAAGGTGGGAGCGAAGTTGTAGACCATAAAATTAAAAATGCGCTTGATGCAGGTATTAAAGTTAATGCTGTATGGTGTCAAGATTGGCAGGGAATACGTATGACTTCATTTGGTCAACAATTATTTTGGAATTGGGAATACGAAAAGGAGCGTTATCCAAATTTACCAGATTACATAAAATCATTAAATAAAAAAAATATTAAATTCTTAGCTTATTTGAATCAATTTCTACCTACGGATGCTCCTTTGTACACAGAAGCTTCAAAAAAAGGTTATTGTGTAAAAGACAAAGAAGGAGAAGATTTAATAATCTACACTACAGACTTTCCGACATGCATCTTAGACGTGTCAAATCCCGAAGCTTTTGAATGGTTTAAAACCATAATAAAAAAAAATCTAATTAACATTGGAATCTCAGGATGGATGCTAGATTATGGCGAATATCTTCCTGTGGATACAAATACGAAAATACATTCTGATATGAGTGTAGAAGAATACCACAACTACTATCCAGTGGAATTTGCTAAAGTTGTATACCAACTTTTAAAAGATGTACAAAAATTAAATGAAATCTTTGTTTTCAACCGATCAGGCTTTTCACACGCTTCAAAATACATGATGTGTTATTTTTCCGGTGACCAACTTGAAGATTGGAATGAAATTAATGGAATACCAACAGTTATTCCATGTGGTATCTCAATTGGATTGTGTGGGATTGGATACTATTGTTTTGATATTGGAGGATATACAACATATGGACCATATAAAAGAACTAAAGAAATGTTTCAACGTGGAGCAGAAATGGCTGCTTTCTCAATGGTAATGCGTACACACGAAGGAAATAGACCTAACGATAATTGGCAATTTGATTCTGACGAAGAAACTTTAACACATCTGGCTAAAATGGTGCGCGTTCACGTTCATTTGAAACCGTACTTAAAAATGCTTTCAAAAGAATACCAAGAAACAGGTATCTCTCCAATGCGGGCTTGTTATCTACATTATGAAGATGATCCCGAATTACGCAACTTAAAATTTCAGTATCTATTTGGAAGAGATTTGCTTGTAGCACCTGTCATAAAATCACAGTCTTTAAAATGGAAAGTGTATCTTCCAGACGATTATTGGATTCATATTTGGTCAGGGAAAGAGTATGGCAAAGGATGGGATGAGGTTGAGGCTCCTTTAGGTAAACCACCCGTGTTTTATAGAAAGAATTCAGAATTTTCGGATCTTTTCGAGAAAGTAAGGAATCTTTGATTTTTTTAGATACTCATAGATTTTTTTTGGATTTTTCTACTATTTTTTTAAGTTCATTTTCTATATCCGCTTCAAGAGGTTCAGGTTCGTGAGAAGCGAGAATTTCATTTTTCCGATCGCAACATCTATGTTCCATACTTCTTGCTCCGTTTTCTTTCCATTTTTTATAATAATTTCTGTCTAAAAGAGTTGGAAACCATAATTCTCTCTTAAAATGGTCTCGAGTATGTTTTTTGTCGATAAACGTACCTTTTGGTCCTACTTTTTCAATTAAATCTAATGCGAAATCATCTTCTTCGAAGCTAAATGACCTATTTATACTTTCTATAAATGAGATAATTTCTGATTGCATAACTAGAATATCTAAAGAACTAGCTTGATCTACCCCACAAATTCCCATATGCCCGAAAATATCTGCTCCCGCAGCAATACCATGCGATAAAGTTATCCCACATTCTAAACCTGCTTGTGCGTCTATACTTTTCGAATCGGTTAATCCTGCATTGATATAAACTGGAAATCCATAAAATTTACCCATTTGAGTCATAGCTACATTGAATATCGCCTGTTCTGGACCCGAAAAAATTATTTGGACTTTTCTCATGTCAAACGCATGGCAAATACCCCCGTAACAAATGGGTAGTCCTTTACGAATTAATTGGGTTATACATATACTTGCTAATATCTCAGCGTTTTCTTGAGTCATAATTCCCGTGATAGTTGAAGGAGCGGATAATCCCATTTGAGCCATAGGACCGATAGCAACTGGCATATTTAATCGAGCGGTTTCAAATAGAAGATCAACGCCATTGAATGGAAAAGTTAATGGGCTTACAGGTTCTAGTAATGGATAGAACATAGGGTATCTCATAGCTTTGTTTTCGTCCCCCCTTAATTTAATGAGTAAATCCACAATATATTTAGCTGAGGCTCTGTCGTAAAACCAAAAAGTTATTGGTTTAGTAGTATTCTTTATAGCTTCGTAAGCGATAGCTACGCATCGCCATGAAACAGGTAATTCATGAGGATCAGACATAGCACCTGGTATTGTTATTTGATCTAATGCGTCCGCAAATTTTATGGCAGTTATTACGTCCTTCATTGTTGAATATCTACGATCTTCACCAATCTTATCAAGCCAAAATGCTTGACCAGCAGTAGAATTATAATTACGCTTTCCATTTCCAAATTCAGCCTTTTTAGAGAGATCGCGTCCATATAAGGTAAATTCCTTACCTGCTTTTGAAACTAATTCCATAACTAATTCAGAGGGTATTCTTACCCTTTTTTCGTTAAAATCTACATTAGCTCCGTTTAAATCAAATTCCGATAGAATTTTATCGTGTGGAATTATTACCCCCATCTTTTCTAAAATTTTAAGTGAACTTTGATGAATTTGATTAATTTGTTCGTTTGTAAGGACTTTTACAATCATAATCAATTTAGAGATTAGTTATGTATCTATTTAAAATTATATTATTATTTAGATTTTAAACTGCCATATTAAAAATAAAATTTTGATAAGTGTAATACGATTGAAATGTGATCATCAATATTCTTTCAAGAAATGAGATAGTTTTTCATTTTTCTTTCTTTTTCTAATAAATTAATATTTTAAACAATGACTATTATTAGAAAATTTGATGATAAATGCATAAAAAAATTCAAGGTAAAACAGGTTTAGAATGGGTAAATAGTGGTATTGAATATTTCGAAGCGGGAAAATTTCGAGAAGCGATAGAATCTTTTAAAAAAGCAAGTAAAATTTTTCCAAAAGACAATAATATATGGAATAATCTTGGTGCGGCGTATGAAAAAGTCGGTGCTCATAAAAAACTAATTGAATGCTGTAAAAATTCAATAAAAATCAATCCACAAGATAGTTGGGCGTGGTATAACTGCGGAATAGGATATAGTAAGTTAAATGACGATAAAAAAGTGATAGAATGCTTTAAAGAAGTCGTTAAGCTCGATCCCAAAGATAAAAATGCCTGGTTCTATTTAGCCAGTACGTATTTAAAATTAAAAGATATTCAAAACGCAATCGATTGCTTTACAAAAGTAACTAAAATTGATTCCAAATACGCTGACGCGTGGAAAAATTTAGGATACCTTTACTTAAATAGTGGAGATTACAAAAAAGCATTGGAAAGTTTAAATAAATCAATAAAACTTGATCCTAACGATGATGATGTTTGGTATGAACTTGGAGTAGCTTATTCTAGGTTAGGTAATAAACTTAAAGCTGTAGAATGTTATGAAAAGTCTGTTAATATCAATCCAAAGTCATCAGAGAGATGGAACAATATGGGATTTACGTATAAAGATTTAGGAAAAGTTCAAAAGGCAATAGAATGCTACGAGATGGCTGTTAAAGCGGATTCCCAAAATACTACCGCGCTATTTAATTTAGGAGTTGCGTATATTGATATTGAAAATCCCCAAAAAGCCATAGAAAATCTCGAGAAAGCTCTGAAAATCAATCCTAACGATAAAGACGCAAAACTACAATTAGACAAAATAAAAAGTCAATCTAACTCGTAATTTAAAATAATTAATATTATTTTTAAACTCGGTTTATTAATTTTCTATTCAATATCTTCTTCTATTAAAAAATCTTCTTTTCTATATAATTTTTTTCCAAACTCTTTGAGTCCAATGCCTGTAGCAAAATTAAACGATGTATTGTTATCTTTATATACTTCTCCTCTAAGCTCTTTCACGTTTGGATGGTTTTCTTTAATATGATTCCAAGCAGCCATCCCTAATACGGTTCCAAGCCCCTTTCTATGGTATCTTGGGATGATTCCAATAGCAGCAATGATGGCAAACTCTTTATTTTCCCCCTCAAAATCTAAGATTACGAACCCTGCGTCAATTCCATATACTTTTGCTATTAAAAAAATAGTATCAGGATCGTCAAAGATAGTTTTTAGAGAATTTATTTCAATCGGGCGGAAGGGAGTGTTTGCTGTCAACCACGCTTTATTGTAAATTTGCATTACGATCTTAAGGTCGCTTCTTTCTGCCACTCTTATTTTAGCTTTGATAAAATTTTGTTCCACTTTCTTTTTGAGAGCATTTTCAAATTCTTCTGTAATACTTTCAATAGGTAATCGCAATTGAACGTAAACCATTCCTTTTTGAAAGGCTTCTTCTTGGATTTCGTTAACATCCTTTTTTTGAGGATCTTTGCTTTTAAAAGTCGAAAAAAACTCTCTTATTCTCCTTTTTTTAAGATCAAATTTTGATTTTGACATATTATTTAATCACATTTTAATTTAGAATGTACTATTTTTAAATTTGATATTTTTAGAAAAAAGAATTAGTAAAATTGTAGGAAAATAAAAGGAAACGATTGAGTGATTATCAATCTCCTAAATCTAAATCTTGATTGTATATTTACTCGTAAGCTACTTTAATTTTTGTAAAGAATTCTTTATCTTTACTTATATC
>JBHLLE010000002.1:0-22718 GCA_048885945.1 Candidatus Hermodarchaeota archaeon
AAATGGCCCGTAAATTTTTTAATGAATTTAGTTATAATTTCGTTTAAAATCAATTCTATAAAATTGAGCTCAGCTTCTCTGTCTGATTTTACAATAAAGAGATAATTAGTTAACTTTTCTTTAGTCATAAAAAACTTACTGTTACCCATCTCAACTCCTTTCACTTCGTCCTCTTTCAAACTTTTAGCAATAGATTGAAGAGCAAAAATAAAATTGGATAACAGAGCAGAAGTATTGCCTGGTACTCCTGGAGTTATATTTTCGTAACTAAATAGTGTTGCTCCAGTTTTATCAAGTATATATATCCAATATATTTTATCCATTGTTTTTTTTCAGCATTCTCTCTTCATTATTTTATAATTCCATTAGTAAAAATTTCTCAAATATCGTGTAAATCGTTGTCTTAAAAAATTTACATTTAAAATCATTAGGAACGATTTCTTTAATTCTATTTAAGAGTTTTGAAACCACAATTTTGTCAATATCTTTATATTTCTCTTGTTTAGCTAAGTTGGGGTCGCATTTATGCAAGTAAATCCATAGATCTACTTTAAAATCATTTTTTTTAAGAAAGTCTATTAATTTCTCAAAATATTCGAATGCTATGTCGTATCTTTCTAAATCTTGAATATCTATTACATAGATAATTCCTTCTACTTCATTGAAATAATTTCGATAATTTTCATCTTTTAAGTATTCTTCTCTATATTGTTTTTGACCTCCAAATTCCCAAATCACCATACTTGTAGCATCATATTTAAATTCCTCGATATTTATTCCTTTAGTTGGTCGTATTGAAAAATAGCTTAATAAATTAGTATCGTCTTTTAGAGATAACATAATGGAGGTCTTTCCACTATTATCTAATCCCATAATTATTATTTTTTTAGGTAATTGTTCTTCTGTGGTCTCAATCATATATATGGCCTCAATTACTATCTTATAATCAAAAACATATCAAAATAGTTCTAATAAAATATAAATAGATAAATAAACCATTTATAAGTTTTTTCTATAACTTATAATTTGGTCGGAACAAAAATCTTCTTATCTATTAGAGAGAATATTGCTTTAGTTTTCTTCGGATCGTATTTTTGATCAGGCATTAAAAACGTAGTAAAAAAATAACCCAAATTATTTTGTTTCATTATAACTTTAGCCTTATTGACCATTGATGTTTCTGTAGAATTAAGCTTAGTTCCTGGAAGTTCTTCTACTTTTAATGGATAGATGAATGATGTATTAAGATGTTTTTCAATTATTTGATTAATATCTCGAAAAATTTCCGTATTACCTCCCATAAAGTTTCGAATTGCCTCTCCATGTCTCTGTTCAATTTCATAAGAGAGGTTTACGATGGAAGAGATAAAATCTTCGGAAGGATTCTGGGTCATCACTAGAATTATTCGAAAAGCTTTAAATTCGTTCATTAATATTTTTGAATCTTGATATTCCAGTTTAACGGTCTGAGATTGGGTATAAGTACCTGTTAACTCAATTCCAAAATTTCTAATCGCCTCCAAGAAACCTGATATTAAGGCAGGATCAATGACTTTTCCTGCAAAAAATTGCTCATACACATTTAATCCTGATACTTTATTAGTAATCATGAGGTAATTAAGGCTGAGTATGTCCACAAATTTGTTGTATAATTTCTTATAAAAGAGATCTCGTTTTTTCTTAACTCTCTTTACCATTTGATACGAGGTTAGACCTCCTACTACTCCAGCAACTATAAGGATACTAATTATAAGAACTAGAAAAGGATCTAATCCAGTTACCACCGTTGTACTACCATCGCCTCCTCCGCCCCCTCCTCCACTAACAATAGGCGGACTACTGCCTCCAGACACAGTAAAACTCTGAAACTCTACGCCCGCGTCAGTTTCGTTATTCCAATAAATATATATCTCCCAATCACCATTAGTTGCCGATAAAGGAAGGATATACGAATAAATAATTGATCCTGAACCAGTATAAACAGTTACATTTCTATTCTTTTCTACTCCTCCTGTTTGGTATAATACAAACGTGTAATTCCCATCTTTAGGCGATAATACTTCAAAACTAATTTCTTCTCCCGCGCTATAACCTGAGTTTATAGTTGAGGTACTAACAGGAATATCTGGAGATTGAGCGGTAATCTCCCACGGTATGCTTAAATCTGGAATTGTATCGTTAAAAATAGTAATGACATTTCCTGATTCGTCAAAACTGGAACTAATACCATTCTTTAAAACGGTAAAGTTCTCCCAACTATTTGGAGCTATAAATTGCACTGAATAATTTCCGTCGGTCCGATCTAATGTAAAATCTACAGTCCAATTAATATCTATTTTTGAATAAATTGTAACAGAACCATCAGTAAAAAAGTCATTTTCTAAATTGATTCGATAATTTAAGGTAAAATTAAATAAAATAGAGTAGTTACTTTGAATTGGTATAGATAAATGACTTTCCATTAATGGAAAATTAATTGTATCGTTAGTTAATATACCTTCACCAGCATTAGTTCTATCTAAAATAGGTTGTAAATTGCCATTTATATTTGCTTTCATAGCAACCTCTTCAGGATAATAGGTTTTGTTTATTTTTTGATGTAATTTGTGAAGAAATGGTTCTCCTTGCACTCGAGTCCAAATACCTGTTTTATAAGTAGATATATTTAAATTTGGATTATTAGCATTAGTGCTACTATAGAACCAATAAATTCTCGAATTATCAGCAGGTAAGTACTTAGTAGCATTAATAACTAAATAATACTGTCCTTCTTCAAGAGTTATAGAGTCTGTGAAATTCTGATAATACCAATCTACTATATTGTAAGACATATTTAATTTTACAGGCTCTCCATACACAGCGCTAGTTGGTTCTCCATTATCATACCCATTTATTTGAACGTATACATCACTTATTAAATCGACAATCCCAATATATCCATAAATATAAACTCCATAAAGAATCGTCTTTTCAGTTATATTTAGCTGGACACCAAATGCTTTGTTATCATTTTTAATTAAATATTTATCACCATCTACAGTATCCTCAATCGTTTTAATTTCATGTTCTTGTTTTATATCTGTAAAATTTAACTCAATCCCCGTCACATTCCATCTAGACGATCCTAGATCAATATCAATTGATGTCTCATTTACGATGGTTCCATTATTTTCTGAAAATTCATTTATTGTAAAATTTTGAGGGATATCTAATGTCTCTACTTCGTTTTGAGCGTACGAGATATTTATATTATTCATCAGTAAAACAAATAGGATTGAGGTTGATAACAGACTTAGTAGAAAGATTTTCTTTTTTCTTAACATCATTTTCCAACCCCATTATATCTCATATTAAACTTAAGAAAGCTCTTATACATTTTATAAAAAAAATTAATTTATAAGATTTCATCTAATAATTTAAAAACATAACAATAGAACTTTTATTTAAATATTACCTAGAGAATGGTTTTAATCGAATTGTTTCAAAAATAAAAAAAAGTTAATCCATTGGTCGAAAAACTTTCCTCTGGATTAATTTTAGGATTAATTCAGCATTTTTAACATCAAATTCCTTCTGGCCTAGCATATATGTAACATAGAAATGATCTAAATTTTTCTTTTTCATTAGGGTTAAAACCTTATTGACTAATGACTTCTCATCAGAATCCAGCTTGATATATTCAGAGGTATATATATTCAAGGGATATACTAATGAGATATTCAAATGTCTCTCCAGTAATTCTTTTATTCCTTTAAATATAGAAACATCCCCTTTGAAATTTTTGATAGATTTTCCGTAATATTTATTAATTTCATGTGATAAAGGTTCAAGCGAATCTAAAAAGTCTTTAGAAGGCGTATCTGCAAAAATGTTAATTATTCGAAAGTCTTTAAATTCCGACATTAAAATTTTTAAATGTTGATATTCAAGTCTAACCGATTGAGCTTGCTCTTCGGAACCAGTTAAATCAATGCCAAATGATCGAATCGCCTGTAAAAATCCTGAAATTAAGGTAGGATCTAGTTCCTTACCCGATATCATTTGTTCGTAGATATTTAAACCAGAATCTCTGGCACTAACCATAATGTAATTTAAATTCAAAATATCCATGTATTTATTGTAGATTTTCTGTCTGTGTGCCGCTTTAAGTGATTTATGGCGTTTTCCTAATTGATAAGTAGTTAGTCCTGCTAATACCCCGACAGCAATGATTATAACCGTTATGATTACTAATTGAGGATCCAATCCAGTCACTATTGTAGTACCATTACCACCGCCGCCACTATTACTTCCTCCATCTGATGTTCCGATTTGAAATGAAGCAGACTCTACACCTGCATCTGTATAATTGTTCCAAAATGTTAGGGCTATCCAAGAGCCTCCAATCGCATTGCTTGGTATATCATATGTAAGGATCTCAGTATCTGTACCTGAGGGGACTTTTATTGTATTATTATATTCAAAATATCCATCAGGATCTAATATTATAAGCGTGAGATTTGCAACACTCTCTGAAGAAGGTACATTTACAGAGACTCTTAAGAGTTGTCCAGGTGAGTAAGAGGATAATTGTGGAGTTGCTTCGAAAGGAATCTTCTCTGTAGTGGCCGTTATTTCCCAAATTGCGTTGTTACTGATTGTATTATTATAAATATATAATACATCTCCATCATCAGTATAATTAGCAGGATCAGTTAGTTTTTGACCGTCTTTTGATATATTTACATTATCCCAATTTTGAGGGTAATCAAACGAAACGCTATAATTACTGGAATACCTAGTTATTTTAGGTTTTACTGTCCAGGTATTGTTAAATGATTGTCTTGTTAGCACCGTTCCTCCTGCTGAAAATGTATTTTTTATATTAAACCAATAACTGGCGTTAAACAACAAAGATGAAGATTTATTATTTTCAATTGAAATCGATAATGTATCTGTATTTGAAGAATAGTCTTTACTAGTAAACGAAAAATTTCCCTTGTTTGGACCAATTCCATTTAGTACTGGGTAATTATCCCCATTAATTTTAGCACGCATATTTATCTCATTAGGATTGAACGTATAATTTAACTTTTGATCCAATTTATATAGTTGAGGTGTGCCTGAATATCCAGGAGACCAGATTCCTCCTTGCTCGAATGAAATATGTAAATCTGGATAGTTGGGTTCGTTATAACTATAATACCAAACATATCTCGTAGTTGGAAGTTGAATAGTTGATTGCCTTAAAACTAAAGAATAATTCCCTTTAGAGAGAGGTTGAGCTGTTGTAAAGTTTTGATAATGCCAAGTTAGATCTTCAGACATATTTAAAGCTTGAGAAAATGATGCTACACCATCTGGTCTGTTGTTTAATGAATCATATCCTTGAATTTCAAAAATTACTGTATCTGCTAGCTTTGGATTTATTGCTCTTCCATAAATATAAACGCCATATAATATAGTTGGATCAGTTATATTCAACTGAACAGAAAGGCCTTGAATATTTATTTTATCTATAGAATTATATGCATCTGCTTCATCTTCAATAATTCTTAATTCTCTATTAAATTCAATATCCGTAAAATTTACGTGAATATCAGTAAGATTCCATGTGGAAGAGGGCAAGTCAATATCGATCGAGGTTTTATTTGTCATGTTTTCCACTTCATTTGAAAACTCAGATGTGGAAAAATTTAAAGACATAGTAATAGATTGTTCTGATTCGTTGTATTGAGCTTGCGCATAAGCAACTTTCGAATTTAGAAGGAAGACTAATGAAAAAATGATTATGGAGAAAGTGAAGAATACAATTACTTTATTTCTTCTTTTTACCTTCATAATACCTCATACCCTTTTATTTTAAAAAAGTAATTACAGAAAAATGAATTATTTTCTTTAAAAACATCTTATATATAAATCATGATTTAAATTAAGAGGTGAAAACGCTGTTTTACCGAATTCACACTAACAATAATTTTGTACAAAAAAATCAATGAAATGTGACCTCTTATTAATTCATAAAG
The DNA here is from genome assembly GCA_048885945.1 of Candidatus Hermodarchaeota archaeon. Classification (GTDB taxonomy): domain Archaea; phylum Asgardarchaeota; class Lokiarchaeia; order Sigyniarchaeales; family SOKP01; genus LW40-45. The sequence continues at coordinate 6,006 of JBHLLE010000002.1, forward strand.
TTTTCACTTTTAAACATATGTTTTCTACTCTAATTGAACGATTGAATTGCTATAAGAATATGAATAATTATTAAAGATTATTGGTCATTTCTCAAGAAATGTATTATACGTCATATTATACAATCAACACAACATTTATCGCTTAGAAGCGGATTAGGATTTTTAAGTCATCCACCTATATAGGTTATTTTTTCCTTAATTCAAATACTAAAAAAAGAATAAAAAATAGAGTAATTATACTTAACTTTTTAATTTTTTAAGCACAAACGCAAAGTTTTTACCTAAATTTTTAAAGGTTTGAATTCCTTCAGAATCCTTTTTCACATCTCCTGGAGCTAATCCAATCCCGAGATTCCAATAGGATGAGCCTACAACAACCATTTGAGAAATTAAGAACAAATAGTTAATACTTGAGAACACATGTGTAGCACCTTGTCTCCTAACAGCTACTACTGCGGCACCGACTTTGCCTTGTAAGGCGTCGTTATTTAATTTATTTATCATTCCCGCGCGATCAATTAACGCTTTTACTGTCGAAGATACGTTTGCAAAGTAAGTAGGCGAGCCGATTATTATCCCATCTGCCTCCAGCATTTTTGCGTAATATTCGTTTAATTTATCGTCTTTTTGAATACATTCGTTCTTTCCCCCGCAATTAAAGCACGCTTTGCAAGGATTTAAACCTTCTTTACCAATCCAAATATATTCGCATTCAATTCCTTCCGCCTCTAATTCTTCAATGACAATGTTTAAGCAGTGATTAGTGTTTCCTTTTGCTCGAGGGCTTCCATTTAACAATAAAACTTTCATACTTTTATCTGACACCTATTTTGGTATTAAAATTTATGAATTCTCGTTAAAATTTAAGTTTTTTTTTAAAAATTATTTTATAATCTCTCTTCTTCTTCTTATACAGAAAGGAGTACATTACGATATATGGCACATAAAACTATCGATAAACCAGAATTACTTGCTCCTGCTCAAGACTGGAACTCTCTGAAAATAGTAGCTGAATTAGCTGACGCGGTATATTTTGGAGTAGAAAAATATAATATGAGAGCAAAAGCCAAAAACTTTGAGCAGAAGGAATTATCTAAGATAGTTGAATTTTGTCATAGTCGGGAGCCAAAACTTAAAACCTATCTTTGTACTAATATTTTAATTTACGATCCAGAAATACCAGATTTAAATGCTCTAATTTCAGAAGCTAAGGATGCAGGAATTGACGCGATTATAACTCACGATCTTGCTACCATTCAAATTGCTAAAAGGCACGATATGGATTTTCACGTGTCAACTCAAGCAAATGTTTCAAACCTCCATGCTGCTAAATTCTACGAAGAATTAGGAGCTAAGCGAATTATTTTAGCTAGAGAATTATCTCTCGCTCAAATAGCTAATGTTAAAAGCCAATTGGAAAAAGCTAAAATTGAATGCTTTGTACACGGGTCCATGTGTACCTCGATATCTGGACGTTGTTATTTTTCGGCGTCTATGTACGAGTCTGAAGCGCATTCTGCGAATAGAGGGAATTGCGCCCAACCTTGCCGAAGGGAATGGATAGTGGTCGATAACGAAAATAACGAATACATTTACGATGGACAACTTTTTTTAAACGCTAAAGACCTATGTATGATTGAATTTATACCCGATTTAATTACGGCAAAAATAGACGCCTTTAAAATTGAAGGTCGTATGAAGGATCCGTTATACGTTAAAACTGTCACCAAATGCTATCGAGAAGCTATAGATAGCTATTTTAACGGAATGTATACTGAAAACAAAATAGTCAATTGGCTAAAAAAGCTCTCAATGGTCTATAATCGAGGATTTCACACAGGATTCTATTTTAAAAAACCCTCGCACGAAGACTTACAATTAAAATCAAGAGGAAACGTCTCTCCTTACAAAAAAATATACTTTGGAAAAGTATTGTCTTACGACGAGGGGAGCAAATCTGCCAATGTTTTAATTGAAAATACGGAATTATTATTAAGAGTAGGAAACGAAGTTATAATTATTGGAAAAAACACATATTATATAGAAAGAATAAAAAAGATAATCTTTAAAGGCGAAAAAATCGACAAGATAAAAAGAAATCGAAAGAGTGATCCTATAGCGATTAATTTGCCCTTAAATAATATGGTTGAAATTGGGGATAAAATCTATCTTATTTCCAAAAAATAGGGTTTAAAGATTTTCTTTTAAGTTTTTTAACGATTGAAATGTTGAATGCCACAATGGATTTGGAAAAAAAAAGAAAGCAACTTCTCGAGAATTTAATCAAACGAAATATTTTAACTAAACCTGAAGTTATTAAAGCGATGGCAATAGTGCCTAGAGAAAAATTTTTACCAAAAGAAGTACAATCTTCCGCGTATATGGATAGCCCTTTATCAATTGGATTAGGTCAGACGATTAGTGCGCCTCACATGAACGCTATGATGTGCGAAATCCTGAAACTTAAGGAAGGCGATAAAGTACTTGAAATTGGGACGGGTAGTGGTTATCACGCGGCATTGTGCGCAGAATTAGTAGCACCTAAAGATTCCATTAATCCCGGGCACATCTATAGCATTGAACGTCATAAAGAATTAGCTGAAATGGCTAGAGAAAGTCTAAAAAATACGGGATATGGGGATAGTGTAACTGTCATTCACGGGGATGGTACGTTAGGATACGAAAAAGAAGCACCTTACGATAAGATTTTGGTCACCGCAGCTTCGCCTGAAAAAGTCCCCCCACCTCTAAAAAAGCAGCTGAAAGATGGGGGTATACTTTGTATACCTGCGGGTTCAAAAAGTTGGGGTCAGAACCTGTATGTAGTTACAAGGAAAGGAGATAAATTTGAAAGCGAAAAGATTACAGGCGTTCGCTTCGTCCCACTAATAGGGAAATTTGGGTTTGATACCTAGAGTATAGAACGTTTTATTTAGGTTTTTAATTTAAACTTCTTTTTAAATTTATTTTTAACTAATTTAGTTCTTGTTTCTTTAACAAATTTCGATCTCTCGATACACTCGTGCAAATGGTCGTCACAACCATTCCAACAAAAACAACTTTTAGAGTTACAAACGGCACTCATAGTTCTTTATCACCCATTATGTCTTCTTAAACGGAAAATATTAAAATTTTGCTTACAAAATAACGAAAATTACTTGAATTACCTTATATCACGTAATAAATTTCAAAAAAAGATTTTTAAATTTAAACTAATATCAATATAAAGGATAAGAATTAGATTATTTAGAAAATTTTTCTTCTAATCTTTTTTTCACTAATTTAGCTCGTACATCTTTTACATATTGGTTTTTTTCTAGATGGTTGCGCGCAGATTTATGGTGAAACGACCATGTATTTCTTCTTTCAAAAGAATAATTTTTAATTGTAATTACCGAGTAATAGTTATTTCCTTACATATATTTGCTCTTAATTCTATATAAAGATAGTGAAAATTTCAAAAATCCGTGGCATTAGTTTGACATTTTAGAAAAAAAATTAAGAGATAATCAATTGGAGATTTAATTCAAAATTTTTATTAAGCTTTATTTGGGGAAGAAAGTTAATTCCTTGATATATTTTCTTATATCCTTCGTCTGTATATGTGTATGAAATAATTGGAAATTTATAAATCTTAATTTTACCTGTATTACACGATAGTAATAATTCGAAACTTAGATCGTAGGTTTTATCACATGCTTTTAGATACTCTCCAAAAAACTGAAAAGGTTCTAACAAATCTTTTTCCTTAGTAGTCGCAAATTCAACTTGGGCACTTTCCCACGTAAATTCTTTGGAATTGCCATTGAAGAAAAAGGGTATGTCCACACCGAGATAAATCTCGTTTAAAATACGATTTATAACATTATTATCTTGTCCTTCTTCAATTTTTCCTTTAACGGTTATAAGTACTTTATTATCTTCAATTAGAATCCGTTTAACGATTAAGCACGAGATTTTCGTTTCTGAATTAGGATCTTTAATGTATCCTTTTCTTTCCAACTCCACAATCGCAGATTTTTCGTCTTTTTGGGTTTTAATCGCTTTAAATTCGCTGTTTACAAAATCTCCAAATTCGTAATAAGTATCGGCATGTAATTTCTCTAATGATACGTCGTCGTGGATAAACCTCAAACGCAACATACTTTTCCTATATCTATCGGTCATAACATCAGAAGTCTCAATTTTCTCACTATCGTGATATGCTTCTGGCCATCTTGTTAATGTATTTAATAAATTGTACGATTTAGGTTTATAATCCAGCTCAAAAATGCTGCCTCCATCAAAAGGATTAATATATACGTTTAATACGTCTGATTCAATTAGAACTTCCAATCGACTGTCTTTGGTAAAATCTATAGGAATAAAGGTGATATACGACTTCTTGACGGGAAAGATAAGAGGTTTGATCTCGTCAACAATTTTTTCTGCGTTAATCAAGTGAGTATACACGGAAAATCTTAAAAATTGCAAATAAATACCTCCAAACAATCCATGCCAATAACAATCGTTGCATTGAGCCTTATATATTTCGTTCCATGCTAGCTCGATTTTTGACTTAATGATGGAAATACGCTCATCATCGTCTAAATTTTCTAGATAATACTCCATTTCAATTAATTTTTCACGCACGTAGAGCATCTTTTTATGCATATTATTTGATTCGGGATATTTAACTAAGTAATAACGCCAGAATCCCCCTTTTAAGAATTGATACTCCTCTTTTCTATTTTCGTCGTCTCTTAGCTGTTTTCTGATTTTTTTAAAATTCTTTCGGATCTCAGTAGGTAACACCCATTCTTCCATCTTATCGTAACTTGCTGTGGGCAGGTAAACTAATCCATGAGCAGGATACCTATCCATATATTCTGAAAGGGTTATAGAAGTTATCCAATCGTTATTGAGGATTTGCTCGAAAAACGCGGGAATAAACGGTTTGTGATTGTCTCCATCCCAATGACCGTGCCCCTCTACATAACAAATCTCGTGAGTTGAGCCCCATACACCCATTTTTTCCGCATCAGAAATAAGTAGTGCCATTCGATCCCCTTTCTCGTCTGCCATTTTTTGTAGATACTCAATACTCTGATATGTTGGTTTCCAGGGAGTAAGATACCTTAATTTCTCGTTAATCGGAAAAATTCTCAGCGTCTTTCCTTCGTCTTCCGTAACATACGTATAAAAAGTATCCTTTTCAGTGATTCCTGTAGATCTAAAATGATTGTCGTCAACGATTACATATTTCAAACCCACATCGCTCAAAAACGAAGGATAATTTGGCTCCCACACTCTTTCTGATAACCACGCTCCTTTTACTTCTAATCCAAAGTTCTTCTTTATCAAATCCGATAATCTCCTCATCTGGGCAATCTTATCACGATACGGAATTAAGGCGTAAATAGGCTCATAATATCCTCCTCCTATCATTTCAATTTGGCCTCTTCGCGACATCTCTTTCAATTTTTCCACAAATTCGGGTTTATTTTCTAAAAACCATTCTAATAGATTGCCAGAGAAATGTAAAGTTGCTTTCAGATCTGAGTACTCATATATCTTATCAATGAGCGGCTGGTATGCTTTTTTAAAACAATCTTCGATAACCCATCCGAAATTGTCAACTGGTTGATGAAAATGAAAACAGAGCCCTAAAAAGATCTTTTTGTCTGTCATTATGCACGATTTTCAATACGGTAGTATTTATAAACCAAAGTGAATACTAATTTTTAATTGTGTTGTTCGCAAGGTTAAATAAACCTTTTGTGATTTAACCTCTTACAATTTACATTAAAAAAAAAAATGCGTAATAATCTAAATTATAACAGTAAATCAAAAAATAGACCAAAATAACTGATTAGCTCTAAAGGAAAGCTCCATTTAGAGATTTAGGTTTTTCAGCCATATTCTTATAGATTTCCTTCGCTCTTTCCTTTATTTTATCTTTTTTCCAAGACGTCTTATTCTGATACTTATGATATCTTTTCATTGCAACTTCTCTCCATTTTTTTTTCCAAGAAGGAAATCCTGTTTTGACATATCGTTCGCGGTTTGGAAAATCTCGACATACCCAATCAAATAACACAAAATATCTCTGAGCTCCTGACTCTTTAGTCAATTTATTAGAAGATACACCTAGTTTTCTTAGATGCTGAATAAATCTTCCTTCTACAGCATCTTGAAGTTCACCTTCTACTATAGCAGGCTCAAAATATATTTTATTCTCTTTAAAGTATTCTCTAACAAGATCGAAACAATTGCCTCTACAAAGAAGTATCCTGTCTCCATCACGATGTTTGAGTTTTTTGAGTCCTTTTTTTACAACTTTAACGATATGTTGTTTTGGTCGATCCTCGTCTTTATTATCTTTATTATATAGACCTACGGGAATGGATTGAAAGATTATTTTTCCAGTTTCCGTGTCTCGAAAGCCAATGAAGGCATCTCCGACGAGATCTCCCGTCCCAGCATCATCAATTTCTATTGTTCTTCCATTCCACTCGCTGGGATTATTAGTGGACTGGCACGACTCATTGTCGTCTTTGTCTTTTTCGTTCTTCATTACGAATAGTAATCTTTGGGCTCATAAATACATTTGGATTTTATTATTTGCTGAAAATTAGTTTAAATGACAATTTTTTTTTCAAAAAAAAATAATTATAATCGTTATCTTGTTCTATATCCGTGCAAGGTTTCAGCCATTCTTTGTAGCGATTTAGAAGATTGTTTTATCTTTCCAACTCGAGCTGTATAAACGGTAAATTCATCTTCGCCATCTACCCCTAAAAATTCGTCTATTATCTCTTGATTATACGCACCAACTGCACAACAACCTGCTCCAATTGCTTCTGAGGCAAGGTATAAATTTTGACAGACATGACCCGTTTCTTGAACGATCGTCTTGTATGAAAAATCCCCATATCTCCATTCTGTACGGTAAGGTATTGCGGTCCATATAAAAACGATAGGTGCTTTTGCTACGAGAGTTTTGTTAAAAATAGATGAGATTTCTCCCTCTGTGCGTAATAGATATAACTTATGCTCAATACTCAAATACCTATAAAGTCCAGGTTGAAGCCCATCAACTTGACTAAGATATAAATAAGTTTCAAAAGGATGTCTTGCACCTCCAGAAGGAACTGTTCTCCAGATCGCGTTGCCACCTCCAATAAGATATTGGACGCCTTGTGTAGCCCAAAGTAAAAATGAGAGTTCTTCTAAAGTAAATTGTTCTTTAGTAAACCTTCTATGGCTCCTTCTCTTGTTAATCACGTCTATCAATGGTATATTGCCAATTTGAAAATCTTCTGGCTGAATAAGGTTAAGTAAAGATACATCTTTAGGATACGGTTTTTGTAATGGAGGGGCGGGTTTTTTCTTCATTTGATCGCTGGATATGCTCATTCGACCCTCCTTTGTAAAGAGGTTACTTTTTAAAAAATCTCTATTAACAGGCATATTTTTTTTGCTCATTTTTCACTTTAAATTTTTAATATCATATTTTATCTAAAATTAATCTACCTTACTATTAAAAACTTTAAATGGTAAATTAAAAAATGTAGAATACTCATTTCAGTAATCTATTTATTAATATCTAAAAAAATTATCAAAAAAAGTCGTTAAGTTTCTTATTACGAGAAGTATAGCGTTTTTCTACTCCTTTTCTCATTCCTGGTAATTTGTAACAGTACTCAGGGATCATGCTTTTAAAGTAGCGCGAATTTTCTCGCTCAACTATGTTTTGAGATTGGTAAAGAGTTTCAAATATTTTCTCTCCCGAAAATTGGATATCCTCAAAATAAGGAATAATGGGCCGTATATCACTGATTTTATCCACAATTTCTCTGAGGGGTCGTTTTACTTCCCAAATATCACCTTTCTCGTTAATAATTCCTGTTTTTTTATTGTGTTCGTTGTATAAACAGATAACACATTGAGGCCACCTTTTATGAAAATATTGCAAGACTCTATCCATTACTTTATGTTTAAGTAAGACAACTCCAAATAACACACCACGATTGTTTATTTCCGTTCGAGTGAATTGTATTGCTCGATATGTTTCCAGAGAAACCTCTCGCATCATTCGGATAAATTTTTTTGCCATTGGAGTACCTGAATTGCGTAGCATGACTTCAGGTATTTTTTTTATTTGTTGTAGAAAATAGGGTGAGAAATCGCAATGGCGCGGCAGAGTATTTATAAGTGCCTGCCGAGAGTACCCTTTAGCGCGTCCTAAAACTTCTAATGGATCTCTACAATCTTTTTTCTTGCTCATTGAAATCCTCCCGATGACATTCTATTGTTTTCAAGATCGAAAAAATTATTAAGGGTTGTTTGATTTCGACCGTTAATTACGAGGTAAGGATCGGCTCTCTTGAGCACAACCCCTACTGATTTTAGATCTGCTCGTCGCGTAATTTTAAACTTTTGAGCCCGTAAATTAATAATTCGCTTGGCCGATATGGGACCAATTCCCGGAACCCGAAGTAAGTCTTGATAGGAAGCTATGTTAGGATCTACAAGACCATGCTCTTTAAAATAGTGTCTTGCGAAATGTATCTTGGGATCTCCTCGCGGTAAATTGCCATCTTCTGAGATTACTTCATTTAAATCTTTCAATTTGTAATGATAAATTCGCAGTAACCAATCTGTCTGGTATAAACGATGCTCTCTCGCTAGTGGAGCTTCCTTTTTATTTTCTAGTGGCGTTCCTTTGATTGGTATGAAAGAAGAAAAATAAGCGCGTCTTAGATCGATAGTTTTATATTGCCAATCAATTCTCTTCAAGAGCTCCCAGTCTGTTTCATCTTCCGCAGCCCCCACCACAAATTGGGTGGTTTGACCTCCATTGAGAATTGGGGCACCATCCCACCTAAATTTTTTATAACCGTTCTCTCTATGGTCCTTGATCATTTTTTCTTGAAATCTTAAGTGATTGTCTTGTTTCAAATCTTTTAAAATTTTAAGAGTCTTATCATTATGTCTAATCCGGATCTGCTTCAACCATCGTTGACGGGTTACGATATCATTCATAAAATCTTTCTGTTCGGCAATTTCAGCAAGATGTTCCTTGGTGGAAGCCTCCGAATTGATGGATATACGATCAGAAAGGACAATTGCCTCTTTTAGTAAATGTTGGCTAACACCCGGCAAACATTTAAAATGAATATATCCTTGAAAACGATATTTAAAGCGGAGCAGTCGAACAGCCTCGAGCATTTCTTCGGTGGTATCATCTGCGCTGCCACACACCCCAGATGATATGAATATACCTTCCACTACATTCATCGAGTAAAGTTTCATAAAGGTACGCGCATATTCTTCTGGAGTAAAACTTACTCTATGTTTACAGCCCTGAGAGAAGCAATACTTACAATCGTATATGCATTTATTGGTATATAAAGTCTTGAAAAGACTCATACAGCGACCGTCAGGAGTATAACTATGGCAAATTCCAGCACTCGCAGTGGCCCCTACCCAATCATTGGAATTTCCAAAGAGTTTTGGATATTTATCAGTACGACTGGAAGCGGTGCTAGCACAAATATCGTACTTAGAATTGGCTCCTAAGATACGAATCTTTTCTAATGTAGAGGGCATATTATCAATTCGGAAAAGAATTTTATATCCTTTAAGAATGTGTTAAGATCTATTCTTGAATCTCTACATATAAAGGAGGGGGGATAAATGAATTTTCAAAATAATCTTGATTCTAATTTAATAAAAATTTTGTACTAACAATACGAAGAAAATTAGGTATGCCTAATTATGTAAGGCTCTTGACTTTTGTGTCACTCAGACTTAAAAACCTGCAAGGGGAAATTAAAATGGTAGAATGTGAACTGATAGAAGAATGTCCGTTTTTTACCGATAAATTGAAAAATATGCCCGCGACTACGAATTTATTTAAAGAAAAATATTGTAAAACCGATAGCTCTAAGTGTGCTAGATACATCGTGATTCATTCGTTAGGAAAATCTGAAGTTCCTTCAGATTTGTTTCCAAATCAATTAGAAAGAGCAAATGGACTAATTCATAATATCTAAAAGAAATTAGTAACTTAATAATTTTATAAATAATTCAGTCTGTTAATTCAATTTAAGAAATTTACAAAATAAATTTAGAATATATTTATGAAGTTCACTTTAGAATTTTAAGGTCTTAAACTTCTTATAATAAAGACTATAAATTTATAATTTGATTCTTTCTGTCTAATTTACTTATTAATTGATTGAATTCTTTATCTCCTACAAATCCTTTATGCAACATTATACTCTGCAATTTATTGATAAGCTTTGGTGCAATTATAGATTTTTTAAGGTGGTCATTAAGTATTTCATTTTCTTCCTTTAATTGTTCAATTTCTGTAATTCTTTTTTCAAAACCATCTTCTAGCTTATCAATCACTTGATTTCTATGTTCTATGGTTTTTTCTAACTTTCTTATTTTTTCAGCAGAAGTGTTTAATTTGCTTTCAAGCGTCGCAATTTGCCTCTCCGCGTTTAATAACTTAAATTTGTGTTCTGTATCATTAGATGTTAAACCATTTAATAGGTGTTTTGCTTCTTCTAATTCTTTTATTTTATCCGCTAGATGCTTTTCTAAGTCATTTATTTTAGCTCTCCAATCTATTAATGTACTCCCTGAGACTTTTAGCTTACTATTTGGTTTACTCTCTGCTTTTTTCCAATCTATATTAATAGAATCCACCCCCTTACGATTATCATGTCAAACCTTCAAATAACAATTATTTTTGATTATTTATATATAACATTGAATTGCTCAATAGCATTGAATTATATGATAAATTAACTTAAAAATATTTTCTAAATAAATTCGATTTCTAAAAAAGGAGTCAGCAGAAGCTGTTACTGTTAAAAAAACCAATTTACTCGTATTCTTTAGCGATAAAAAGAGAGAGAAAAATAAAAAAAAAATGAAGAATGTTATATTGAACATGAACGAAAATAACACTCCAAAAAAATTAATAATAAAAGTTATTGAAATAAAAGGAAATTGTCCCGTGTATAAAATAGGCGACAAAATGGTTATTAATGGCCCGGAAATTGATTTACAACAGACCGATAAAGTATGCGTTCACGCGTTATTCTCGCTTGGGACATTTATTGTTGCGCTCAGAGAAGGTTTAAGTTCTAAGTCCTTAGGTTTAGCAAAAGAAGATAACAAATCCGCGTACTTTCAATGCTTAGATCCCGGTAAACCTTATACAAATGGCGGAACTGTTATTTTTAAAGCTACACAAGTGTAATAAAAATATTAATATCAAGGTTTCTTGGCAACAGCGAGAATCTTTCTCCAATCTTTTAACCGGGGTAAATATTTCTTTGCTTCCAAAATGTGGATAAATACCTCTTCTACGCCCATTTCCTTGATTAATTGTTTTTTTGATTTAATTACTTCTTGATATACTTCTCGTTGTCGGCGTTCCCAATCTTCTATTTCTTCGTAAATTAGAATTTCAAAACCAGCGTTCTGAAGAAATGGGCGAAAGTCGTTTAAATTATTTTCTGGTTCGATTTCCCAACAAGTAAATACGAATCTTTTGTTCTTACGCAATATTCTTTTAATTTCACTCATCGCAGAGGGCAAATCTGTTACGAATCCAAGCGTGTCAATACTAATCGCACCGTCAAAAGAGTTATCAGGGAACTTCATTGCACACATGTTTCCTACTTCGTAGCTAGTGTTATCTTTAAATCCATATTTTTCTGCACGTTTCGCTGCTACTTGCACAGCTACTTCAGAAAAATCTACTCCTAAGTAATTTGCTCCCGTTTCACGAGCTATCCACAATCCAGGACCTCCGTTTCCACAACCTAAATCAATAAAAACCTCGTCTGGTCCGATTTCGAGATATTTAACAATATTTTTTAAATCTGTTAGTGTAACAAAACTGTTGTGATCGGTTTCTTCGGGATAATCATCTCCATAAACATTTCGAAGAATATTATGAAAAAATTCGTAATTTTTCCCATTATATAAGATGTTGAACGCTTTTTTCATATTTGATATTACTATATCTTCTTTACTCATAATTTAACCTCATTGAAATCGCGGGATCTTGCTTTATACAATTATAAAGCTTTTTAAGATAAAAAATGTTCCGAAATATGGTTTCTATGTACGATTTTTATAAATAAGATTAATACTTTTTAATCATCAACACTTAATCAAACTAAAAAGGCGATTAAGAATATGTTAACCGAAAAAGAAAAGAATTACTATATTAAAAAGAAAAGGGCCTTGATAAGACAATTTGATGCCGCATCAACAATAGTAAAAGATATTTTGATCAATAAATTAGGCGAAGAAAAGTACAACGAAATAATCCCAAAAGCGCGAGCGGATTTTGAATCGTTGATACCACAAATACCCTATATAGGAGGAAAAAACAATCGCTCAACTGATATATTAGTTAGTAGCGCTCTTGTATTGCCATTCTTTCGCGCTTTAGATCAAGAAGGGCTGACTTTTGACGAGATTGGTGAAATAGTATATAATATGTTTGAAGTGTTTTTTAAAGTAATGCCTCAAACGGAAGACATTTTTAGCGAAGAATATTTAAATAAACTCAGAGAAGGAGCCAAAATCTCTAAATTGCGTAAGTATCCTGGGGATTGGGTATACGATTTCGTGGAAGGGGATGATGTAAATTTTACTTGGGGAACGGATTTTCACGAGTGTGGGGTTTATAAGTTCTATAAAAGACAAGGTCTCGAAAATTATATGCCTATAGTGTGCGTATCAGATTTCGCAATGGCTCAAGCTTACGGATATGGATTGAAACGAACTCAGAACATTGCAAATGGAGCTCCATTTTGTGATTTCAGATTTGTTAAAGGAGGGACTTCTCCTCGTGGATGGCCATTAAAAAACCTGCCAGAATTTTAAAAAAATGAATTTGAAAATCACTTAGATTTGATATGATTTTTCTTTAAGTAGGGAAAATCTAGTTTAATAATCACTATGATTACAGTAAAGCTAACAAAGAAAATCAAGATTAAACTAAAACCAGGAATATTTTGATCGGATCCATCACCGCCGCCACCACCACCGCCACCTCCGCCTGAACCTCCGGGAAGAGTATTTGGATTAACAGTTATTGTTCCTGATATCTGATTAAAATTACCTATAGTATCATTTGCATAAATAGTACATAGAAAAGTTCCAGTAGAATTAAAGGTCCATGTAAAATTATACTCCCCTAAATATAGAGACATAGTGTGATTTTTTCCCAGAATTTCTATCCAAACAGACTCAGTATTAAAAATTGACGTTACTTCAACTGTAACTGTAATTTCGGTTCCAACATAAATTGTACTTGGTGTGGCCATTACGTTATTAAATTCGGGTTGTTTATTTAATACAATAGAATGTTCGTCAAATCCCGTTCCTGCTTGATACTCTGCAAATTGACTGGTTCCATAATATATGCTGTCATTTATGAAAACTAACGCTGTAGAATAATATCGATTATAATCGATTGTTGCATTTGTATACCAATTGGGGGTTGCCACGTATATACAAGATATAGTCGTTTCATAGAATGTATTATTTCGTATAAATACATCTGAAGTATTTGCTGTAGTATACCCAAGTAGAACATGATATCCATGAGGATCGTATCTCTGAGGAGCTCCCCATCCAAATCCCGCATTATAGCATGTATTATTTTCCATGTATACATTATGCATTTGCGCTGACGCGGGCTGGTTCCAAATCTCAAAAGAGTATTCACAATTCCAAATCGTATTATTGCGGTAGATCAAATTATTTTGAACGTTATTTTCTTCAATTCCTTGATTAGTAATTCCCGCATCATAAATTTCCCAAATATTACATCCTTCCACTATATTATTGGAAGCATTTGCCCAGAACTCAACAGCATTTCCAAATCGAATATTATTATAAATATTACCTGGAAGTTCACTCCCTCCAATATATGAAAAATCACAGTCTTTCACAGTAATATTGCACGTATTTCCTCCACCAATTCCATGTGCACCCCCATACATAAGATGTAAATTTTCATAGATTATGTTATGTTGTCCTTCTTCATCAATAATGTGCATTCTATTACAAGTTTCAATACTTGAATAATAAGATCCAGGATTTTGTGTCGAATACATTTTAATTATCCAGTTTTCTTCATCGTACCAGAACTCACCTTGTGTGTCTAAATCAGATTCATACCACATTTTCCACCCACATTGCTCTTCATTGTTAAGGATAAGATTTCCAACATCTGTATAAAAGAGTGTATCGTTTTGAAGCTTTTTAAAACTCAAAGTATCAATATTAAACGTGGATCCCTCTGGTAGACAATCCCCTAATGAAAAGACTATCCATCCAGAATTATTTGTTTCAGAAGCTTTAAAAAGTACGTGGTAGGTTGTCCAAACTGTTTTTATCGTTGGAGTTTGATTCGAAGCGTGTGAAAATAATTTGCCATAGTCATCTGCGCTCTTAATAATGTTTATTCCAGATACATTGAATTCTTGGGTACATTTAGCTCGAAATGAAAAATTATAGAAACATCCTGCTACAATATCTATATTTTCAGCAATTAGAGAGATATTGTCTGCAAAATCTCCAATTTTTGTACAATTTATTCCAAGACTTGCAGGCCCAGAATCGTAGCAAAAAGTATCTCTGTACCATTCTGCTTGAGTTCCGGTTGCATTATAAAACAACCAATCTGAACGATCTACGCCAAAACTAGGGTTGGGAAGAATCTCAGCTCCTATTTCTTTTGATCGATTTGTTGACCAAATGTTTCCACCTTCATCAAACCAATCTGAAGTACTACTTTTATTCCAAGAACCTAAAATTTTTGGCTTATCTCCTGTACCATAAGCACCATAAGTAACTCTGTTAGTAGAATTTCCGCTTTGAGGATCTAAAGAACCTCTCCACATTCCACCTCTTCTAAATAACGCTGTATCTCCGGGTTTAAATGAAAATGAATTGACTTTATCTATAGACCTCCACGCATTCTCAGGAGAACGTCCGTCATTGGAATCATCTCCGTTAATATCATCGACAAAATAAGTGGGCTTAAAATTTATCTCTATTTCAGATGAAGAATTTCCATACTCGTTAATGGCAAAAACTTTAAAGTAAAACATCCCAAATCTCCAATCAACTACATCAAATTCTAAAGCCGTCCCATTGTAGAGAAGATATACATCATTAGTCGCATTAATATTTGAGTCAGCGATTGAGTGAGTTGACCAAAACACCGAGTAATTATTAGCGTATATAGATTTCGTCCAGTTAAGAGTAAATGTTATATCAGGTTCAGAAAAACTAGCATTAGATGTTAACAACAAACTACTGGGTTCGGTAACAACTGGTAGGACAACCGTCCAATTAGTATAAACGTCCTCAAAATTTCCTATTATTTCTAAATTATAACTTCCTTTAGGAAGAATCGTCTCGTTTATAAGAAATGAGGTTGAATTTGATTTTGTCGGTCCTGAAAGACTATAAGTGTTAGTATTATCATTGGAAGATGCATTTACGATCCAGAACATTGCCGCATGGGATTTATCCATATTAACTGTGACATTAACGTTACTATAATCACTAGTCATTGCCGTATTGATTGAATTGACATTGAAAACGACTTCCGATTTCTCTAAATAAGTGCGGTTTGTTACTCGTTGCCAATTATCGTAAGCTAACTTCTTCGTTCCATTTAAGTGTTTTATACCAATTAATTGGTTTGGGTTGGTCTCTTCGGTTTTGTTTTCTGTATCGTGTAAATATAACCAATTGACGAGTTCTACTTGTGGTAATTCATTAATTTGCTCAAAAAAGACGTCAATAAAATCTTCTTGTTCAGTTTCGTTTGTACCTGTAAAATCATACTTTTTAGTATCGTTATATAAATCAGAAGTAGACCAACCTATTTCTGTAAAAGCTATAGGCATATCAGTATAATCTAATATTTTAGCATAATAATCGTCAGGTAAATCTTGAGGAGTAGGATATAAAGTGCCTAAGTATTCACTTGAATCGTTGAGCAAATACGGGTAACTTGTAAACCCAATAACGTCACAATGAGACGAGTTGACTTGAGCCACTAAATCCCATTGGTCATTAGCGTTAAGAGAGGGCATACGGAATTCTATTATCGTTTTCGTATTTGGAGCCACTTTATGAATTTCTTCTGTGGAATTTCTCATTAACTGAAGAAAGTCTTGATATGTATTATTCACGGAATCACCGGGATTAGGAAAAGATGGGGACCAATAATCGTTTACTTCTTTACTTAAAATAAAAAAATCTTGTGCCTGTTCTGTGGTCAAATTAACGCAATGATCCACCCATTCTTCAATAAAAATTGTATCGTTAATTAAAGTATCTGCTGGCATTGATGGTGAAATAACAAGATTCAGGTCGTAACTTTCAGTAAGATTCCAAAAATTCGTCTGAAGCACTGGAGTCATCCCACCCCAAGATCGTACCGCAATATTAATAAGACCAGTTCCAATTGGTACTGAAGCTACACGCTCTGGAAGATTATACCAGGGTTCATCGATTACTACTAAATTTTGTTCACCCAACTGTCCACATTCTGTTGCAGCTTTCTCTAAATTATCAAAAGAAGCATTTTCTGTATTTATAGTTATTCCTAAATAGTATTCTCTGTATAATTCATTAGGATCGCTTCTATTCTCACTCGTTCTTAAA
>JBHLLE010000003.1:0-20715 GCA_048885945.1 Candidatus Hermodarchaeota archaeon
TTCTAAAATGTGTAAAATAGAGTCTTTAAATTCTTTTTTATTTAAACTCTTATTATTTTTATCGTTTAACTCGCGAGATTTCATATAATATCTAATGATATTAATGCCATCTCTTACAGTGTATGGCTCGTCATGAGTGTGAGCGTTTTGCAAAAATTCTACGCAATATTCTAAAATTTCTTCAGAGGTAAATGGAATATTATAAGATAAAATCTTAATTTCATCAATTTTGTTTGGGAATTCAACTCTAATGCTAGGCTGTAGTCTAGAAGAAATATATTCTGGAATCTCGTAAGTACTACTATCGCTGTTCATAGTTACACATAGGCGGAAGTCTTTATGTGCGTAAATTCTAATACCTGCTATAATAGAATCAATGTATCTTCTTTTGTCCATTAATGGGGCTAAAGATGCCCAACTTTTTTCAGACATTCGGTTTCCCTCGTCTAAAAGACAAACTCCTCCTTTTATCATTGCCGTTACTAAAGAACTTGCAACATAAGCTATTTTATTATCTGAAGAAATAACGGGGCTGATTAATAAATCTTCAGGTCGCGTATCCATAGTACATTGAAAAATATAAACTTTTTTATCTAATCTTCTCCCTGTTGCATAGGCTAGAGTCGTTTTCCCGACTCCTGGCTTACCTAATATTCTTGGATTCAAAGGAAGATCGTTTTCATCTACGACTAACCACGCTGCTTTTAATTCATTGATAATGTCTTCGTTTCCAACCCAATTCATGTCAATTTCTGCAGGTTCAGAAAGTAACAATTCTACACCTGAAATAGTTGCCTTTTCAACCATAAACTCACTTTTTTAATAAAAATAGTTTAAGTATAATAATAAAAAGGCACAATAAAATAATTTACTTTTTTCTGATACGATAAAAAAATTGTGTGTAATACTAGTATAGAAAAATCTTAATTAAAACAAATATAAAAATCAAAAACAGACTCCATATATAAGAGAATTATTAATCAAATTGTGCAAAATGACTGAAGAAAAATTCCCATGCTATATGATGAAACTAGTGTTGCTTGGCGATCCTGCGGTTGGAAAAACATCGTTAATTAACCAATATGTAGAGCACACCTTTGAAAACGATTATAAACCAACTTTGGGCGTTAACATAATTTCGAAAGAAATTAATCTAGAGGAAATTAATCTGAAGGGGTTGAGAGGTTCAGCAAAAGTGGTTATATGGGATATTGCGGGTCAAGATAAATACGAATTTTCTCGAAAAATGTTTTTTCAAGGATGTGTTGGAGCTTTATTAGTCTACGATACTACGAGAAATTCTTCGTTTAAAAACATTAAACATAAATGGCTTCAAGATTTTAAAGAGTTTGGTGAATTGAATTCAGTTTTTATTTTAATTGCAAATAAAATTGATTTAAATGATTTGAAAACTGTTCCTACCGAAACTGGAAGAGAATTCGCTGAATCAATCGAAGCATGTGATTTCATTGAAACCAGTGCAAAAGATGGAACGAATGTGGATGAGGTTTTTAAAAAGCTTATATATAAAATTCTATCTGACTACTGGAAAGTTATTTGATATAAAATAACATAAAAATGAAATCAAATTTCTATGAACTCTATTAGAATTCTTCTATTAAGAAATATCAATTACTTAGAATCTATGATTCTCATTATAGCCGCTTTTCGCAAACTTAAAATAATATTTCGCCTTAAATTAGGTAATCTCCTGTAGTAAGCATAAAAAAAAGTACTTAAGAAAATAACCACAATAACAACCAAAAATAAAAAGAGTGAATAATTCAATAAATATAAAAACAAGTCAACATCAAATTTTAATAAAATTGAAAAGTACAGAAACATCAGTAGGAAGGGTAATTGTAGTAAAATTAGAGCCTGACGAAGAATTAATTGAATCCTTAACAAGAGTTATAAAAGAATATAAAGTTAAGTCAGGACTTATTAATATTATTGGTGCTTTTAAACAATTTACTATTGGATATTATGATTTAAATTCTAAAGATTATACATTCCAAACGTTTGATAAGGAAGTGGAATTAATATCGTGTATTGGGAATATATCGTATAAGGATAATGAACCAATAATCCATCTACACGTTTCTTTAGGTAAAGACGATTATACGATTATTGGTGGACACTTGAGCCAACCTACTATAATATCTGTAACCGCAGAAGTATATATTTATGAAATTACTCAAACCTTAATTCGAAAAAATGATTCCCAATTTAATCTATCATTATTAGATCTATAAAAAGGTAAAGAAAATGACAAATCAAGGCCTTGACCAATGGACTTTTAAGATCCTCCTTTGTGGAGATATGGCAGTAGGTAAAACGTCGTTAATAAATCAATATATACAGCATAGTTTTGAAGAAGATTATAAACCGACATTAGGCGTAAATATTATTACAAAAGACATTGAAGTTAAGGAATTAAGTACGTTAGTTAGACTAATAATTTGGGATATTGCTGGTCAAGATAAATACGAGAAGTTTAGAAGAGCATATTACGAAGGTTGTTCTGGAGCATTACTTGTATATGATCAAACAAGGGAACAAACTTTGCACAATATTGATAAAAAATGGTTTAACGACCTCAAGAGTCATATTAGAAAAAATATCGATTATATATTAATTGGAAACAAATCAGATTTAAAAGATTTAAGAGTAGTTAACTCTAGAGAAGGTAAAGTCCTCGCAGAAAAATTAAATGCCGTGGATTTCATAGAGACTAGCGCAAAATATGGTGAAAATGTTGAGGTGGCATTTTTAAGATTAATTTATAGAATTCTTAAAAATCACGGAGTAGAAATTCCTACTGTATAAATATAAAAAATATATAATGATTATTAATAATTGAATTGAGTCTATATGATTGGTGATTATAAAGGAGAGGTTAAGAATAAGGTATTAGTAGCTCTCTTTCAAGCATATCTTGACGTGTTGGATTACGATGGACTCAAGTCAATATTGAGAGAAGCTGGTCTTATAGATTTGAAAGATAATAAGAATGTTGATCCAGATAAAACTATTGATTTCTTCTCTTTTAAAAAAATAGTCACCGCACAGAATTGCTTATTATATGGTTGTTACAATCTATTATTTGAAATAGGTAAAAAATTTTCATTTTATTTATATCCTTATGGAAAAGATTTCGAAGAAATTATTGATGAAATGAATATATTAATACAAACTAAATGGCGTTTAGAGATAATTGAAAAAAAAAAAAGATCAAATTCTAATGAAATTAAAACAATTACAATAAAAATTCATAATTGCATTTTTTGTTTAGAAATTGGAGTTCCATGTAATTTTATTGTGGGATTTTTAGTTCATAGTCTTAAAAAGTCATTACCAGCTAATAGAAAAATCACATATTCGGGATTAAAAGACTCAAATGACCCCACACATAACACTTTTATATTAAAATTAAAATCAAAAAAATAAAATATTAAATATATCATTAAATAATAATTAAATTACAAGCCTAGAGATAAGAAAAATGTCAGAAGAAGTTAAAGAATTTGTCTTCAAAATTGTAGTTTTAGGCGATGCCGCAGTTGGTAAGACAAGCCTCATTAACCAATATATAGAACAAAGCTTCTCAGAAGATTATAAACCAACACTAGGAGCAAATATAATTAGGAAAGATGTGCATGTAGATAAAATAAATGCGAATGTGCGGCTTATAATGTGGGATTTAGCAGGTCAAGAAAAGTATAACGTTATAAGGAGCATGTACTTTCAAGGATGTGTAGGTGCTCTTTTAGTGTACGATGTGACCCGAAACGATACTTTTGAATCTATAAACTCGAAATGGTTAAGGGACTTTAACAAATATGTAAAAAAAGAAGGAACGTATATAGTTATTGGAAATAAAATCGATTTAAAAGAGGAACGCATAGTATCAACTGGCGATGGGGAAAAATACGCAAAAGAAATTAATGCAAGCGATTTCGTTGAAACAAGCGCAAAATATGGCGAAAATGTTGAAAAAGCTTTTCAAAATTTAGTTTATCAAATATTAAAGAGATTGGGCGAAATAGATTAATCTCTTTTTTTAGGAAAACAGGGATTTATTCTATTTTATATAAGGTAATTTAAATAAATTATTTAAATCTAGTTAGGTTAATCTTAACTTAATCATGAAAGAATTATCGCAAATTATATCTAAAGCTCCTAAATCAAAAATTAGGGAGTTGTTTGATTTGGCTGCCGGGAGATCCGATGTTATTAGCCTAGGTATTGGACAACCTGATTTTGCCACTCCTGAACCTGCAATTCAAGGTAATATTGAAGCTCTAAAAAAAAATATCACCACTTACGCCCCGACAAGAGGTGTACCAGAGTTATTAGAATTACTTGAAAATAAACTTCGAAAGAAAAACAATATTGAGGTCGATTGGAAAGAAAATATTATCCTTTGCAATGGAGGTTCCAACGCTATAACCCTTGCGTTTGCTACAATATTCAACCCAGGAGACGAAATAATAATTCCATCCCCTAATTTTGTGTCTTATTTTTACTGTAGTATGTTTTTTGGTATAAAAGTACGAGAGATCAAGCGTAAAAATGATTTTTCGTTAGATTTAGATGCTATGAAAAGCGCTATTAATGAGAAAACAAAAGCAATTCTTATTAATTCTCCTAACAATCCAACAGGTTATGCTTTAGAGAGGCATGAATTGGATGCTATTGTAGAGATGGTTCTTGAAAACGACCTATATCTAATTAGCGATGAGGTTTACGAAAATTACATATACGATAACTTAAAGAATACAAGTCCAGCTTCATTAAGTAGTATGTTTGAAAGAACTATTACGTTAAACGCTATGAGTAAATTATTTTCAGCTACAGGCTTTCGTTTGGGTTATGTTGCTGCCCCTAAAGAGATAATTGATTTAATGGAAAAGTATCTTCAATATACTGTAGCAGGAACTAATCACGCAGCACAATACGGTTTTATTGAAGCATTGAAAATGGATCAAGGTTTTTTTAACGAAATACTGAGAAGCTTTGATGCACGTCGAGTATTGATCTTTGAACGATTAAAAAAAATGGGTTTTGAGGTAGTTAAACCTAAAGGAGCGTTTTATATTATGCCTTCTGTGAATCCTTTTAACATTTCTGCCATTGAATTCTCTAAAAATATAATGAAAAAAAAGGGAATTGCGATTGTACCTGGAGATATTTTCGGTTCGTACTCTAACGATAGATTACGTATGTCGTATGCGACTGCCATCGATTTGATTAAAGAAGCAATGGATAGACTTGAAGATTATGTGTCTGAAATGTGATTTCTCTTAAATACCTCATACATAATCTACTTCAAAAGGAGTTTTGGGAAGTACTTCTGCACCATTACTTTTCACCCAAGTGGGCGATTCAAGACGTAATCCTCCTATCTTAGGATTGTTGAATACGACCGCTGCAATTTCTACCATATTTTCTTCGAAGACCATGGGGCCCCATTCTTTTCCAGGAATCACCATGGGCCACGACTCATTCCCAATAAGTCCAATTCCGTGACCTAATCCAAAGAAAAGATCGTTAGCATATCCTTCTTTATCAGCAACTTTACGCACTTCCTGATAACAATTCTCAAATGTATTGCCTGGGTACATGTTATCTATAAGAGTATAGCATAATTGCTCGTAAACATCATTAAATTTTTTCAATTCTGGAGGACAATTTCCAAGAACGTAATTGTGGCTAAGATCGCCTAAATAACACCCTATTTCACTATGGAGGTCAACTAGCAACGATTCACCTTCCATTACTTCCTTATTTGTTGCAGGAGTGCATCCATTAAAAACCCAACTGGCTCGATATCCCGAAGCAATTTCCTCGTTCCCTGTGAAAGTCCATTCGTAATTACTGCCTGCCTTTCTCATCGCTAAAGTGCCAATCCCAGCTATTTCGTTTTCAGTAAAGATTTTTCCTGGGGTACGATTACTTAATTCATCCTTAACTGCTTTTTGACCAATATCTGTAATCTCACTTGCTTTACGTAACATTGCAATTTCTTCAGGCTCTTTAATAAATTGAATTCTTTCGGTTTTCATGTTAAAGTCGACTAATTCACAACCAGGAAACATTCTTTTAAGATATTCTCCTTCTGTATACGAAAATAATTGTCCAGTAACACAAATATCAATTCCCAATTCTACTCCTATTCTTGGTGGAGTACCCTTTGGATTATATACTCCAGCTTTCTTAGCTGCGGATTGTAGCTTTTTCTCCCAGTAAAAGCCCTTCATGGGTCCCCAGCCTTGTATATCGATTTTAGATTGAGCTTCAGCTTTAATTCTCTCCACATCTAACAATACAGTATAAAGAATTGGATCACCCATTCCTTTTTTAGGAAGAAAAACATAACTTTTCCATGGAACAAAACAACCGGTAAGGTAAGTTATTGATTTTACTCGTGTTAGCACGCAAAAATCTAGATTAAGTTCTTCCATTGCAGCTTGATATTTTTCAATATGACCATTCCAATTTATTTTTATTTCACTCATCTTTAACACTTTAAGTTATTAATTTAAATCTTATAAAATCTAATAAGATGTATTTTGATTAATAATTAGTGATTTAGTTATATAACTTTTTTGAACTACTACTGCCTAAAGGCAGTAGATTCCTTCTTCCTCGAAAATTGCCCTAAAAGGTCCCGAAAGATCTCTTGAGGTCTTACATCGTCTCCAAAGGCGTGACTTCCCGTCGTTCCAACGGTAGGTTTATCATTATGGATGATCGTGATATGTTTTAATTCTTTTAGGATTCTTATTCCTTCCTTTCTTAGATTAATAGACGCATTTTCGTCTTTCTCGTGAGTAGTTCCACAAATCTCACATGTCCACGCTCTTTCTCCTAAAGTAAGGTTGTTGTTTTTCCAACCGCAGCGCGAACAGAGTTTGCTAGACGCAAAAAACCTATCCACGAAAACTAAATGTTTTCCTAACCATTCCATTTTATATTTCAAATAAGTCGTGAATTGATGCCACGAAAAATCTAACGACACCGATTTGGATAAGTCAGAATTAAATCGTTGCATTCCCTTTAAGTTTAAGTTTTCTAAAATAATTGCATCAAACGAATCAGCTAATATTGGAGTGAGTTTATGAGTCCAATCTTTTTTTCTATTGTAGATTTTTTCGTAATGTCGTGCTAATTTTAATCGAGTTTTTTCTCGATTCTTAGAACCGTTCTTCTTTCTCGAAAGTTCTCTGTTTAGCTTCTTAGTCTTATTCTGTTCTTGACGGTAAAATCTAGGGTTTTCCAGTTTATCAACATTGTTGATTAAAAACCTTTTTACCGACATATCAAACGCAATAATTTTCTTTTCGCGTATTTCTTGTAGTTCTTTCGCGTCTTCTGGAGCTTCTAAGGTTAACGAAACGAAGTATTTGTTCGATTTTGTTTTTTTAACGGTAGCGCGTTTAATCTTTTCAGAGAAAATTCTATTGTCTTTGAATTTTAACCATCTTAATTTTGGTAACTTTAACTTTTTTCTTTCGAAATCAATCTTAATGTTTCCATTCGTCTGTTTAGTAGTATAACTTTCCTTTCCTTTCTTTGACTTGAATTTTGGAAAACCAACCTTACGACTTTTTTTTAACCCGTTAAAAAAGTTTTGGTACGCCTCGTACAAATGCTCTCTCGACGCTTGTAAAGCTATAGAATCCGCTTCCTTTAGGAACGGAAACTCCATTTTGTATTGGTTTTCCGTTTTATAAGCGTACGCTCTAAGCGCGTTCTTATCTTCTTTTAACTGTTCGTATACTTCTTTCCTCTCGTTTAGCATCTGATTGTAAATGAACCGACTACAACCTATGGTTTTACGAATCTGTGCGCGTTGTTCTTTATTCGGATATACCCGAACGTTCATGGCTTGTATCATTTATTATTACAATAATTGATACTATCGTTTAAATGGGTAATAGAGTCGTGATTTACTGATTTTAAAAAAAAAGTCCCAATTCGTCACATCCCTAAAGGAATGTGTTTTCTTGAGTAATTATGATAAATAAAAATATATTCAAAAAGGAAAATCAAGTGAATTTTATAAAAATCTTTTATTTACTTATAGAGATCGGGAGTGGATTCTTTTATATTTCTGGATTCGGTGATCATTTTAGCCATCTTTTCGTATCGATCGATTATTTGCTGAGATAAAGTGGATTTAATTTTCTCTGTAGCTTTTTCGAAGTGTCGGGATTCTATTTTATCCAAAGATTCCATCTTTTCTCTTATAGCAAACATACCCGCCTCACGACATAAATTTTCTAGATCTGCTCCACTATATCCTTCTGTATTTTGCGCTATAGTATCAATATTTACGTCTTCTGCAAGTGGCATATTTTTGGTATGGACTAGAATTATCTTTTTTCTCGCTTCAACATCAGGAGAAGTCACAAATAGTAATCTATCAAATCTTCCTGGTCTTAAGAGAGCAGGATCTACTAGATCAGGACGATTTGTGCTTGCTATAACGACTATGCCTTCTCGATTCTCAATGCCATCCATTTCTACTAATATTTGGTTAACAATAGAATCGTAGATATGCGTGCCTTGATACTCCCCTCTACCTGCGCTTATTGCATCGATCTCATCAAAATAAACGATCGATGGCGCTGCTTGGCGCGCTTTTCTAAATATTTCTCTAACTGTTTTTTCTGACTCGCCAACCCACTTAGAAAAGATTTCGGGCCCTTTAACAGTTATAAAATTTGATTTGCTTTCAGTAGCCACCGCTTTTGCTAATAATGTTTTTCCGCAGCCTGGTGGTCCAAATAAGAGAATTCCGTTCAACGGACGTATACCCGCTTTTTTAAATAGTTTAGGATAATTTAATGGCCATTCAACAGCTTCTTTTAATTCTTCTTTTGTTTCTTCAAGACCTCCAATCTCGTCCCAAGATTTATTTGGAATTTCAATCATCACTTCTCGCATTGCAGAGGGTTCTATCATATTTATCGCTTGAATAAAATCCTCGTGTTTAATCATAAGTTCTTGGATAATTTCACTGGGAATAGGTTCGTCTAAATTGATTTTTGGTAAAATTCGCCTTAAAGAAAACATTGCAGCTTCTCTGGAAACTGCCATAATGTCAGCACCCACAAAACCGTGGGTAATTTCTGCATAATCATTAAGATTAACATCTTCCTCAATAGGCATTCCTCTGGTATGGATTTGAAATATTTCCTTTCTTCCTTTTTTATTTGGAACGCCAAATTCAATTTCTCGGTCAAATCTTCCCGGTCTTCTTAAAGCTTGATCAATTGAATTCACTCTATTAGTCGCTCCAATGCAAATTACTTCTCCTCTCCCTCTTAAACCATCCATTAAGGAAAGAAGTTGCGATACTACCCTCCTTTCTACTTCTCCAGTGATGTCGCCTCTTTTTGGAGCAATAGAATCTATCTCGTCAATAAAAATTATGGATGGGGCATTATCTTCCGCTTCTCTAAAGATCTCACGAAGTCGCCCTTCACTAGCACCATAAAACTTGCTCATTATTTCTGGACCATTTATAGTAATGAAATAGGCGTTTGATTCTTGAGAAACTGCTTTAGCAATCAAAGTTTTACCCGTTCCAGAAGGACCATATAATAAAACACCTTTAGGAGGATCAATATTCAATCTATGAAATAGCTCTGGATGTTTAAGTGGTAATTCAACCATTTCACGTATTCTCTGAATTTCGTCAGTTAATCCCCCTACATCGTCGTAAGTAACAACTTCCCCTGAAACGTTTAAAACAGCTACTCTTTTATTAATTTTAATTCGAGTGTTGCGCGTAATACGAACGACTTTCCCTCCAGGTTTCGTGTTTTCAACGATAAGACGTAGAGTTCCTATGGTGGGTCTTTTTGCTCCCCCTTTAAAAAAGGGAAACATTTTCATGATTTCGCTCATGGGATTATCTGGATCGTTTTGTTGTACGAATGTTCCTAAAATGTCAACGATATCTCCAATGACTACGGGTTTATCTATCAGTTTTCCCTTAATAGCCTCTGCTTGTCTCTTCATGTCAATATCTGGTCTTGTGGGTGTTAAAACCACTTCGTCAGCAGAAAATACGTCCGCTAATTTTATTGTAACAAATTCACCAATAGTTGCTCCCGCATTCAATCTCTGAATTCCATCAATTCTTATTACGCCCTTTCCTTTGTCGGCAATACTAGAGACCAAAATACCCGTTGTGGTTTTTTTACCTCTAATTTCAATAATATCACCGGTGGATAAGCCTAATTCACTAATTACATTTTGATCAACATAACATAGACTGCGCCCGCTTCTGTTTTTTTCTAATCTTTCTATTCTTAATTTAGCGCTTTTCTTATCAGTGTTTTCTTGAGTCATTTTAATTACTATTTGAAGAAAAAAATAAATAAATTTAAGTTCGTTTGTATAAAATAATTAAGTAAATTATGGTTTATTTTCTTTTTCTTTATACAATATTATTTAATATTTATTGAATTTTTTAACTAAACTTTTAGTTTAGACTTTTCTCTAAGAATTCTCTAAAAGATTTTTCTATTAGTGGCTCATTTAACGGTTTGTTTAAATTATTCTTTATGTATATCTTCCTGTTTTGAATGATCTTTTTTTTATGAGCAAAATATTTTGGATCTTGTAATATTTCCCCTACAATCTTCCGAGTTATCTTATCTAACATTTCATTTTCTCCTTTAAATTTATTGTCTGATATTATCTTCTTTTTATTATGCCGATCCAATACTTTCAATTCAATTCCTATTTTCTCTAACAATTCTTTAATATTGTTATTTAAATCTTTAATCTTAGAAAGATCAAACTTAGCAAAAGGGTAGTCCCAGTTGTATTTATTAAAGCCATTAAGCTTTTGGTTTAGTTTGAGAATAAGTTCATTTGGAATGGGTTTGCCACGGGATTCGTTCCATTTGACGCAAGTTTGAACGGGAGTAGAGATATATATGATGAAAAATTGAAGATTTAAACTCTCAGCAATCTTTTTCAAATCGTGTCTCATACTGGTATAGTAGTTTAAATCGTCTGAAATTGCAATTTTTCCTTTATATAACGCATTTTTAATCTCTTTTAAATTTCTTTTTCTTACAATTTGCTCTTTTTGATAGTCAAACTTATCTGAAGAGATTGTATCTCTTATTTTATCAGGATCAATTATTACAACTTCATAATTGCTCTTTTTTTTCAATAATCTCTTTAAACCTCTGAGCAAACGTACTTTTACCTGAGGCTGGTAAACCAACTAAACATATTAAAAAATTTTTTTTAAACAAAAAATAATTCAACCGAAGTTTTTAATTAATTCAAGTTTTTTCTGTTTGGAAAAAGATTTAATTTCTATTTCCCGCTTCATTGCGTTTTTTCTACTAAGATGGGTTTCAAAATATTTTAACTCAATTTTTTTTCCTCGGCAAAATTTCGCTCCTTTTCCTTTTTTATGTTCTTCTATTCTTCTTAAAAGATTTTCAGTATACCCAGTATAGTAATTTTTTTTTCCGTTCTTTGCTATAGTTTCTAAGATATAAACGTAAAAAACAGACATTTATTATCCTCTAACTTAAGATTCTGTTTCGGAGTATTTAATTTTTTTGATACAATCAGTGATTTGAATAATAATTTAAATAAAAACGAGATTACAATTATAAGTTTCTTAACATTTCTTAATTAAGTATTTATTAATTAAATCTAATACATTTATTGGAGAGAATATAATATAACAAATGACATTTTTACGGTGAAATAAAATTCCTTCGGGTATTTTTTTGATTAAATGGGACGATGTGATTGGTGGTATAATTTATTTAAAATATCCCGAAGATTTAGAAATTTCTGAAAATGTCATCCAGCAAATTCAAATCTCTCATAATTTTTCAGAATCATATATTATAACCGAAGAAAAAGAGTGGAACTCGGTTTCCTTTTATAACCCAGATAAAGAAATGGTTATTGTTTTAGTTTTAGATAAATATGACGATGGTAACGATTATTTAATTGTTCTTGAAGAATTTAATAAAGAACTTAATAAATACACGGAAGAAGAGAAGTTAAAAGAACAACTTGAGCGAATCTTTCAATTCAGTTTAAACGTGTTTAGAACAAGAGACGAGGTAATTTCAAAGCTAAGTAACGAAGTTGCTCATTTAAAGATGAAATTATACGATATGGAAAAAAAATTTGAAACCGCGATACAATCCGATCATCTTAAAGTAAAAAGTAGAATTCTTTTCTTATTGTCTATTAATGAGGATATGACTTTTATGGATATAAAAAAGCAAGTAAAAACCAATACACATTGGTTAGAGACTGTTCTTGAAACTTTAGTTAGAAACAAAATCGTAGTATATGACCATGATAGTAAGTCGTATTTTCTAAATTTTTGAGATATTAATTTAAATTTAATGAAACAATCATCTTCTTAAGATTTACACTCTATTTTAAAATATTAAATTTTAAAATTCAATAATTAAAATTCTTGATTATAATATGGATATTTCAGAAGAAGAGAAAAAAGCTGTTATGAAAGTAATGGAATCCCAATTACTTTCATCACTAGCAGGAAAGGAGGTTGAGAATTTTGAAAACGAATTTGCTGAATATATAGGCGTCAAACATGCGATTGCTGTCAATTCTGGAACTGCTGCCTTACATATTTCTATTGCTTCCTTAGATATAGGGCCTGGAGATGAGGTGATTATACCTCCTTTCACATTTATCGCTACAGCAAGTTCTATTCTACAAAATAACGCCATACCTATTTTTGCAGACGTAGATAATAAATCTTATACCTTAGATCCAGAATCAGTAAAGAAAAAAATTACTAGCAATACGAAAGCAATAATCCCTGTGCATTTAGCAGGGATAACGGCGGATATGGATCCACTTTCAGACATTGCTGAGGAAAATGACCTATATATCATTGAAGATGCTTGTCAATCTCATGGAGCAAAATATAACGGTAAAAGGGTTGGTTCTATTGGAGATTTAGGAACTTTTAGTTTTTATCCCTCCAAAAACATAACAACTGGAGAAGGTGGAATGGTAACAACAAATAATACTAAATTAGCAAGACAATGTCGTTTATTAAGACATCACGGCGAACCTTATTGGTATAGTTATAATCGTTTAGGATGGAATTATCGAATGACAGAAATTCAAGGAGCTATAGGTAGGGTTCAATTAAAAAAGTTAGATGCATATATTCGAATAAGAAATGCGAATGCTCAATATTTAAGTGACGCTGTAAATGATATTGAAGGAATTGATCCACCATATGTTCCAAAATATTGCGAACCTGCTTACAACTATTGGATTGGAAGGATTCATCCCGAAATTATTGGATTAGATAAAGATCAATTTATCTCAAAATTCCCCAATAGTAAAATTCTGTATCCTAAACCTCTCTATGAGACTAAACTATTTCAGAAGAAAATTGCGTATCCGAGAGGTTGTCCATGGTCTTGTCCTTTTTATGGAGAAGACCTTGATTACACGAAAATAAAGCTTTCCGTCGTGGAAAAAGTTACAAAAGAAATATTTGCCCTAGATATTTATCCGGGAATTTCTAAGGAAGAGTTAGATGATAACATTCGTATTATGAGAAATATAACTACTAAATAAAAACAAATGAAGTTAATATGGAAATGAAAAAAATCATAATCAATGTGTATGGATTGGTTCAAGGCGTATTTTTTCGATATACTACGAGAAAAGTTGCTAGAAAGTTAGGATTAGTAGGTATTGTTAAAAACATGCCAGATGGAAGCGTATACATCGAAGCTGAAGGCCCCGAAAATATACTACTCGAATTATTGCAATTTGCTAATAAAGGTCCTAAATATGCCAAGGTAGAAGAAGTCAAACACGAATTTAAAGAACCCGAAAATAAATTCAAAGGATTTGATTATGATTTTTAATTTTTTGTAGTTTTTTCTTTCAAAATTAATATTTCGATTTTGAGCAATTGTTTACATAATACCTACATATTACAATGATATTATAGCAGTCCTATAGTTAGAATTCACATGACTGTTTCGTTAAAAAGAGATTCGTATCTTCGAGCGTTTCAAGCAATAAATCATAAAAATATCAAATTTCAAGGACCTTTGATCTTAAAAATGTATGGAATTTTGAACGAGCTCAATTTGAGAAGTGAAAATCGATATATTCTCTGCAACTTTCTCGATAAATATAGCGATCTCTTAGAAGAGAACGAGAATATTTACGTTAAAAACAATGAAGTAACGTTAAATCAGCTATTTATAAATACCTATAATAAAGCAAGAGAGTTTAATTTATTAAAAGAGTTGTATAACGAATATATAAGTTCAATAGATGCAATCAGTCAAAAAAAGGAGTTTAAAAATCGCTATTTTTAGTTTCCTTCAATACATTACCTTTTAAGATCAATTTACTTACTATTCTTTTGATTGGATTTCGTTAAAATATTAATAAAAAAATGAAAAATAAAAAGAATTAGATGAAAGTTATGTCTTGATATTCCGTATCCCCAATATCTTTCTTAGCCACTCCTAAATCTCTAACTTGTTGATTTAATTTTTGAACCGCGTCTCGAACTATCTCTTTTTGTTTTGCCCCAGTACAGACAATCCTTCCCGTAGAAAAAATTAAAAATACGGTTTTGGGATCTTGCATGCGATAAATTAATCCAGGGAACACTTCAGGTTCATACATTGCGTATTCCATTACAATGGCCGCCATGTTGAGATCGATGTTTGTATGGAGATCTCCAGAAGCGACTATATTTTGAATGGTAATTTCTGGATTTGATAATTTAATACCTGCCTTTCTTATGTTTTTTACCACTTTTTCTACTACTCTAGGGGCCTCCGCAGCTTTTCTCAATCCAGTTACCACCATCTTTCCCGTAGAAAAGATTAATATTGTAGCTCTTGGTTTTTCAATTCTCATCACGAGACCGGGAAATCTTTCTGGATTGTATTCTACTTCTGCGTGTTTTCGAGCGATTTGGTTAAGATCTATTTTTTCGGTTATTTCTACACTTACCGTGGCAACCACGTTTTCAATTTTGTAATCTAATTCGGACTCCTCATCTTCTTCTTCTTCAAACTCTTCCTCATCAAACTCGTCTTCTTCTGCCATATAATCATCTAAAGGGAATTATTACTAGTTGAATATAGGATATAAAAAAAGTGAATTCTCGATTGCACGTTTTTTTTTTGTTAATTGTATAAGTATTAATTATTATTTATAAAGGAATTGTTTTAAAAATAAATGTATCTTAAAACCTCAAATTCGAAGGGCTTTAAATAAAACGAATTATTATTCAATAAGGAAAGAGAGTAGTAAAAATTTAGCTTTAGTAATTTATTCTATTCCTCTGAAACCTCGTCTAAAATTATCTTAATTAGTTCCTTAAAAGCTTTTTCTACGTTCGCGCCAGTTTTAGCAGAAGTAAGAACGAAATCCATGTTGTTATTACTTGCGTATTCACTTGCTTCGTTATCCTCCACCTTTTTACTCTCAGATAAATCTATTTTATTTCCAATTAATAGGAGCGGTTTATTTCCTCTTGACTCCCTAAAACTTTGCACCCATTCATTAAGTTTATCGTATGTTTCTCTTTTAGTGGTATCAAATATCAATAGTGCTCCATTTGCACCTTCTAAATATAATTTTCTCAAGCTCCTAAACGATTCTTGTCCACCTAGATCCCAAATCTGAGCGCTTACTTTCCCATAATTGTCGACATTCAAATCTTTTTTAAGTAAATTTACGCCTAAAGTACTTTTATAGTTTTCACGAAATTTATTTTCTATAAAACGGTACACTAATGAAGTTTTTCCCACATTAGCTTCACCTAATAAGCAAATCTTTACAATATAATTCGGATCTTCACTCATTCTTGATCAACGATTTTTTTTTTTATTATAAAATACTTTTTTTTAATAATTTTCCTATACCGCACAATTATAAAATGAAATCTTTAAAAATTCTATAAATTTAATCTTTTTAATCTTTTTGGAATACTATCATAAATTCACAATAATCATTTCCTGTTTGTAGACTGCATTCTATTTCTTGAGCAAAACAATGAATGCTTACCATCTTTTCTACAATTCCCGCTAACATTCCCGCCTCAAAAGAACAAAAATTGCCCGTTGTTTTTATGCCTTTACCAATTAAATCCTTTATTGAACTATGATTTTTTAATTGTAACGTGATTATTTCGTTCGTAGCTTCTTTGATGGTAACATCTCCAATATGATACTCGCTCACTAATTTATTTAACGCATCAGGAATTTTTGTCACATCTTCGCATCGTTTTGCTTCTAAGGTTGTTCCCAATTCGTGTCCAAGATAATAAAATATAGCTTCTAGTTGGTGCCCAAGTGCTAGTAGTGATCCGACCTTTAAATCTCCAATAATTTTTCCATTTTTCAGATGATCCTTCATTTGTATTAATATTTTTGATAATAGTGGTCTATCCATTATATTTCTCCTTTTTTTATTATTATTGTTTTCTTATAATTTTATTTTTCTTTTATTTATTTTTTTTTACACGGATGTTTTAATCCAGGGATATGCTTTTTATGAACCCATAGAGTATATTATCGATTATTTCTTCTTCTTGAATGTTTACTGATAATCTTTTATCTGCAATAATTATAGTTGGTAACGCAGTTATGTTGTATTGCCTTGTTAGATTATGACTTTTTTCCACGTCTATTTTTTCAATATTAAGTTTTTTCCCAAACATAGAAATATTGATTCTCTTTAACATTTCTTCAACGGGTTTGCACGGTGCGCAATGATTGGAAGAAAAAAACAGAATTTTCGGATATTCCTGAGTATTCATAATTTTTTCTATTGAATTTATGCATCTCTATACTTATTATATAAATCTTTAATGATTGCTTGGAAAGCTTTGTATACCCCACTTCCAGTTTTAGCACTAGTTTTATAATATCCAAGAAAATTTCGCTTTTTCACTAAAGTTCCAAATTTTTTATCGTCTATATCGCTTTCATTGACTAAATCTATCTTATTACCAAATAATACGATGGGTAAATCTCCACAATATTTTATAATATCGTTGTGCCAATCTTTTACGTGATCAAAACTAACTTCTTCTCCCGGAGCGTGAGAAAACACGATTATTGCTGCTTTTGAACCCTTATAAAATGTGGGGCGCATAAACATAAATTCTGCTTGGCCAGCGATGTCCCAAAAGAAGAGTTTCACGTTGTCGCCCTCAATTTCTTCGTCATATTTAGAGAATTGTGCTCCAAGTGTCTTAATGTAGTCTTTTTCAAAGCTACCTTTCGTATATTTTTTAATTAACGATGTTTTACCTACGGCACCATCTCCGATTACCGTTATCTTAAAAACAAATGCATTTTCAGTATCAGTCATTCCATCACTCTATTGATTTTTTACCGATATTATGGTTATAAATACTTTATAGATATAAAGATATAAAACTATATCGAATAATTATTTTTTATTTAGATTAATTATGAATTTAAGATTATTATAAACTAAGATTATGTAAAGATCTTTCAATTATCTACAAGTCTTGAAATATCTTCATGAAGTATTGTTGGATCATCCATACCTTTTAATCTTATGCTTATTCAGTACTCATTTTTTCAATTAATAATTTTTTTATAAATAGAAGTGGTCATTGGTGTAGGAATCCCTGTTTCTTTACCCATTCTCATTAATGCTCCTCCAAATAAATCTCCCTCGTTTTTTTTACCTTTTTCTATGTCTCTTTGATACGAGGTTCTTACGTCTGGATAGTCCTTACAAAATTCAATAATATCTTCTATTATATTTTCCGCAAGTTTAATACCCTTTCTTTCAGCAATGGTAACTATTTCATTCATGATTTTTTTTAAAATATCAAGGGAATTTTTATCATCTATAATACCCCCTAAAGTTTGACCCGTGTGGGCTGAAACTAATGCAAATGAGGCAACCAGAACATATTTTTCCCAAATCTTAGGATATGGGTCGTTTCGCCAATTTAAATTGATTTCCATTTCGTTAAAAAAATCGATTATATTTTGAGGGTTAAAATTAGGATATTTTGGGTCAAATCCACAGAAAAAAAAGCCAGGGTTTCCACTTTGTATTATTAAACCCGGTTTTTCGATGTGAGATCCTATATATACGCATGTAGGAAGTACAATACTCTTTTTTAGATTTTTCCTAATTCTATCGTATATATCAATACCATTCATTAGGGGGATAATAATTGTATTATTCGCTAATTTTTTTTTGATTCTTATAATTAAATCGTCTAAATCATAGCTTTTCACACATATTAAACATAAGTCTGGAACTGGAAAATCCTTAATATCATCTGATGCTAAAGTTGGTGTACAGATTAATTCTTCTCCATTAGATGTGTTAAGTTTCAAACCTTTTTTTTTAATTTCTTCCAAATGTAGACCACGAGCTAAAAAATATATTTTATTTTTTTTTTCTAATTCAGAGATTTTATTTGCAATTTTACCACCAAAATATCCGCCTACTCCTCCTACCCCACAAATCCAAATATTTTTTATATTCATTTTCTCAGGTATTATTATCCAAAGATTCAACTAAATTAAAGATTAAAATTAAGTCTACATATAATTTATTTTTGTTTGTTGTAATAATTATTTTAATAACTTAAATTGTAATGAATTATTAAAATCTCAAAAAATACTCCAAATGAATATATTAGAAAAAATTGAAAATATTGTTAAAAAACTCACAGAAAAAAATAAATTAATTACTATTGCGGAATCGTGTACTGGGGGTTATATTTCTCACATGATTACTAATATTTCGGGATCCTCAAAAATCTTTGAAAGAGGGGTAATTAGTTACAGTAATCAATCAAAATCAGATATTTTAAAAGTTGATCCAAATATTATAGCGAAACATGGAGCTGTTTCTGAAGAAGTAGCAAAACAGATGGCTGAGGGTATAAGAAAAAATTCTGAAGTCTGCGATTTAGGGATTGGTATAACGGGCATCGCGGGTCCAAAAGGCGGAACTCCAAATAAACCCGTTGGATTAGTATATATTGGTTATTCAACAGTAAAAGAAACAATAGTTAAAAAATATAATTTTAAGGCAGATAGAATAAGATTTAAAGAATTAGTGTTAGAAGAAGTTATAAAATACCTTGAAACTTATATAAATCAAATTATATAATGGTGTGAGTTTATAAGATTTAGCTTATATTAACCTTATATCTTATTATAATAATTAGAGTTTTACAATGTCAGATAATAGAAATGACCTTCTCTTCATAATTCCTGGTTTTTTTTACATAGAAGATTATCAAAAATTGTTGTATTTTAACGATCTTCCTTTAGGTACGCTACAAATATCTGCCTATCTTAAAAACAATTTAGATATTAAGACTCAAATAGTTGATTTACGTATAGAAGCAGAGAAAAATCCTAAATTAGAAATTAATGAGCCAGATTCAAACCAATTCAAAGATGCTTTTCTAAATACTATAGAAAACAACAATGTACAGGAATTTCAAAATATTGGTATTAATTGCTATACTAGTTTCCAATATATTCAAACATATTTAATAGCTCAAATTTTACGTGAAAAATATCCTAATAAAAATATCATTGTGGGAGGATATCATCCAACTGCTGTTCCTGAGGATTTTTCCTATAATAACTCTCCTTTTGATGTAGTAATAAGAGGAGAAGCTGAGTCTAATTTGTTAGATTTGTTCAATTCTTTTACTTTAAATAACGAATTAAAACACAACAAAACCCGTGTGGTAGGGAATAATAACTGCGTCGATGTTAATTCTTTACCGTTCCCAGATTACGAATTATATTTAGAAAAATATCCATTATACGACAGATTTAATTTTGAATTTTATATTTCAAGGGGTTGTCCATACCAGTGTGCGTTTTGTGCTACTAATTATAAATTTAGAAGTTTTAGATTCGAAAAATTCAAGAGAGAACTGGAAAAATTATGTGAACTAGTTGAAAAATATAATAGAAACCGATTAAAAATAGCTTTTGCAGATCAATCTTTTGATAGAGTTAATATAAGCGAAAAGGTTTTAGACTATTTAATCCAAAACGATTTACAAGAAAGATTTACGTTTTCTTGTCAATGTAGAGTCGAAACCTTTGCGAAAAACCTTAATTTAATTGAAAAATATCGAAAATCTAATATGGTAATCGGATTTGGATTTGAATCAGCGAGTCATAAATTACTAAAAGAAATGCACAAAACTAATAAACCAAAAAGATACGTAAATACAATGAATAGAATCTTAGACGAATATAAGGATTCAAATGACGTTTATTGTAGATTAAATGTTCTCGCTGGCTTTCCTGGAGAAAGTTCGGCGACTTTTTTCGAGACCGTTAACTTTATAGATAGACACGCTCTTCACAGAAATATTCAGATAAGTCCAACTCTATTCTCGAATTATCCAAATGTTTTTGTTTATAAGA
This sequence comes from Candidatus Hermodarchaeota archaeon, assembly GCA_048885945.1. Lineage (GTDB taxonomy): Archaea > Asgardarchaeota > Lokiarchaeia > Sigyniarchaeales > SOKP01 > LW40-45. The sequence goes on from JBHLLE010000003.1 coordinate 20,493, forward strand.
ATATGAAATATTACGAAGAAAAATATGGAAGTAAATTTATTAAAGAGTGGTGGAAAATTAAATCGAATCCCTTTAAAAATTCTGTTCCTGAGAAATTGTCAAGCTCGTATACTATAAAGCAATTATTAAAAGACTATAAAGAACATTATCTAAAAATTTTAAAGGTAAGTCACCGTAATATTTTACCACAATTACTCTTGTGGAAAAACTTTTTTGATAAGTG
>JBHLLE010000004.1:0-19463 GCA_048885945.1 Candidatus Hermodarchaeota archaeon
ATTATATAATCTATTTAAAGACCTAAGCCAACCTAATATTAATATAAAATTAAGAATCCAATTTGATAAAGTGGGGATTAGAAATTTTAAGCATATCTTAGAAATGGAAGGAACAGATTATATTAGAGGATATATTAATTTTTATAATTATAAATGGACTATAAGAAATGACCGATATAGAACTTTTATTTCAAAAGATCCTAGTGAAAATAGATTTAGTAAAGAAGCAATTACCTTTACAAGCGATAATCCCGAAAAGAATCACGAAATCTTAGATGAATTTATAGAATATTTTAGATTTAAGTGTAAAGAAAATGGTATTAACATTACCTAAAAGAATTTGGATGGTTTTATTCTACTTAATTCTTTATTATAATTGAATTAGAATCATAAACATTTTTAAATCCATAATTTAATGGTATTCATAGAGGTTTGAAATTAAAACAAATAAAGTAGGTTTTTAAGAAGATAACTATGATTTTACAAAATTCATTTGATTGGATACAATTTTCCTACGTTGTACTTGGTGCATTTTTCGGTACAATATTTGGATTGTTAGCAAAATATTTAATCGAAAAAATAAACTTTTTTCGTGAAAAAAAGAACATTAAGAAAGAATTTAAGAAACTATATGATTTATTATCAGGAAATTATTATCCAGACTTACCTGATGATGTTTATTACCTTATTACAGATAATATTGGTATTAACTTTTTTCATGATGTTCTTAATATGCGAGAAACACTATATTATGATCAAGAAGATAATCAATTTTGTTTTTCAAGTAGAGAATTTAGTCTTCACATTGATATACTTCCCGGAAATAGCCTTCAGATATTTAGTAAAGGTTTACGAGGATTTAATTATTCAAAACCAGAAGAAAACAATGATATTCGTCAGAATTTTTTAAAGTATTTTACTGCGAAATGTAAGCAATATTTTAAAAAATGGAATTTAGATAAATAAGATAATTTTTAAATAGAATAAAAAGAAAGGGAGAGAAAAAGGATTAAATTTATGGCTGGACTGAATTTATATTTTGTATAAATTCTACTTTAATTCCCTTTTGTATTTAAAAGATTAATAGTTGGTATATAATTTGATAAACCTAGCATTATATTTTTTAGTTTATAATTATCTCCCAATCATAATATGACACTGCTTTTGACATATAATTATTTCTTATTTTCTCTATTTAAATGTGAGGTGACGGTTAATTTACTGAATTTCTGAATGTTTATAAAGAAGTTTGAAACATCTTCTAGGTAGTACATTTAATTAAAATAAAATATAATAATTAAAAAATGTCTAACAAGAAATTCTACTATTTAAGTTTTAAAGACCCGAGCGACTCAAAACTACTAGAAGAATTGATAAATTTTGCAATTACAATTTTTAGCGAAATTTGCACTGTTGATTTAGTAGTTAAAGAAGCTCATCAATTTCTAAATAAACATATTAGTAAAAAAAAGGGATTAAAACCATGGCTGGACTGAATTTACATTTTATGTAAATTCTACTTTAATCCCTTTTAATTCTAATATTATTTTTTTTTTATATAATTTTTAGGATCTAAGATAATTCTAAATTATTTGTTTTTAAACCACACATCTAATCTTATTTAGAACAAGCTAAATTTTTAGGTAGTTGTTTTTATAGCGAAATTCAGATAAAAGGGATAATTAACACCGATAAGGTGATGGTCGTCCCAAATTTAAAGCAGAACCAATTAAATAAAGATCGCGGGAACTTAAAAGGAAAACCTAATCTAAAACTGCTCATTCGCAAGTATTTAAGCACGGATACGATTATTACTAAAGAAATAAAAGATCCCCGCTACGAATTTGGGTTTCACATTATCTTTCCCAACGTAATGAACGAGAAAGGAGAGCAGAAAGGAAAACCTTTAGTGGTACTCAAACCGAAAAAGAAGAACTTCGTTGAGATCGTATTTACCGCAGGTTTAGGCGAGAATTATCGAGAGTTAATCCGGTATTTGTCAGAGGACGAGAAAGCGTCGTTAGAGTACGAGTTGTCGAAGTTTGCGATTTCTCAAAACTTATTTCAAAACATTAACTTAGAGGAATATAGCATTGTCGTTAAAGAGAAAGTGTATTTACACGAAAGTTCGCCTCTCTCCGTAAATAAATTTTACAGGGCGTTAAAGAAAGTTCTTAACGTGCAACTACTTTTAGGAAATTTTCTGGAGATGAGATTTATGAACATAAGTTCTGATAACGATAGTATTACAGGATACTAAGAAGATTTATTTTTGTACTACAAAATACAATTATTTTGTACTACGAAATTCTACTTATTGCATTCTAGGAGTTTTTAAATCCTCGTTTAAAATTATTACAATAAATAATTGTTAAAAATAAATAACGAGGAAATCAGGTTAAAAGTGTTAGACGCCCCCCTGCACGAATTTACCTTTAATTATCTCCAGCATATCGAAACCAATAATAAGAAGAAATATTTAAAAACGATTAAGTGGATAAAAGCGCACAGCCAGAAGAGGTTTCCAAAGCTAGGGAATTGGATTCTTGCGGGGAGCGGAAATTACGAGAAAACCATAGCGAACGGAAAATATCGAGAAACTTGCAACACCATTAGGGATAAGGTAAGCTGTTCTCACCACTTAGAGAAAGGATTTAAGGTAATCTTAAACCATTGCAGTAAGTTAGATTGCGTGGCGTGTTTTACCTACGGAGCATCGGAGCGAGCCAGAGAGATAGATCGCGTTATGCGGGACTATCAAAGACAAGCAAAATCGCACGGGCTTAAGATAGGTAACATTATGCACGTTATTTTAGTGCCCAAAAAAGACCTTACGACTGAAATATTTCGAGACTACCGGCAATTCTTAAAATTTCGCCGAAAAGAAATCTACAACAAATTAAAGGAGTGCGGGATATTTGGAGGGTATGTCGTTACGCACGCGTGGTCATTAAGGTGTAAAAACTGCGGAGAGAAAGAGCAAAACTGCAAATGCGAAGGAACTCGTTTAGATTGGGAGATTAACGTACATTTTCACATCTTAGGGTTTGGGTATTTGCTCAACACGAGCAAGTTTAAAAAAAAATATCGAGACTGGGTAGTCATTAACGCGGGAAGGAGAAAAACCGCGTACAATACTGCCTTTTATTTGCTTACCCATTGTGCCATGTGGCGAAATCACAAGGGGAGATTAATGAGCGCTTACGAACCTTTTGGAGTGTTAAGGGGCAATAAATTTAAAGTTACGGGAAAAGAAGTGAAAGTAGTAAAATTAACGTGTCCCCATTGTAAAGCCCCCTTAAGAAGAGTTATTGAGGGCGTGGAACTAATTGGGGATTCTCCTAAGATTCTTACCACTCAAGACTTAAAGACGCAAAGCTATTTACAAGATAATTTCGTGCACAACGGAAACTTACAAGTTAAAATCGTTCCCGAAAAAGTGACGCTAGGGCGAGAAGTTACCTACAGGAGAAGTAGAACGAAGCGCGAAATACAAAATGTTGAAGAATTAAACCAGTTAATTTTAAAAAACCGAAAAAGCTACTTAGCGGACTTAAAAGAGAAAAGAATGCGGAACGAGCGGAATAGTAGAGAAGTTCACAATCAGGGAAATGGATATGGTTAGCAAATTACTGAAAATTGCATTAGTTATAAGTATAGGATATAATTCTCGTAATGAATTTTTCCTTTAAATATAAAATATATGAAAATAATTTGAGGAAATTAATAAATTGCGTATCTCCTTTGATTTAAAAGATAATGTCTGTTATTTTTCTTTATAAATAACCGTTTTAATAAATAAGCGAATAGCAAATATAGAAAAAAAGTAATATGATTCAAACCATTATATTTCGCATACATCCAACCGCACTGCAGGAAAAAGGACTGCACGAAATCTTCACTATTTACAATAAGGTCAAAAGAATTGGATATAAATTGCTCTTTCAAATAAAGGATGCTGGATTTAACCTTAAAGAAAGAAAACAAATCATCCAACCTCAGTTAAAACAAATTTGCGACAATAATCCTTACGTAAACAGTATTCTAATTAACAACGAAACAAAGCTCGCCCAACAAATAACGTGGTACAAAAAAAGAAAAAAATACATGAAAAACCAAATTAAAACGATATCTGAAAAGATAGATTATATTTTACAGGAGAATAAACGCGATAGACGATTAAAAGGGTTATATTCCCGGTTATCTTCCGTTCAAAATCGGTTAAAAATATTGGAGTTAAAACCAGTGGTTTTTGGTACAAAACAATTGTTTCGACAGAGAATTCGCCAAAAAATAAGTAGAAAGGAATTTATAATCAGACGAGATTCTTCTTTTTGTTGCGTAGGAAAGACGCAGACTATTAACGATAATATTAAATTATTTCCAAATAAGACGCTTAGAATCCATAGGTTTTCCAAAGAAAAAGGTAAAAAATGGTTATTTATTCCTTTTACTGTAAACGCTACTCAAGAAAGATGGTTTGAAGAGATTTTGAATTCTAAAAAATATACGGTGTCCATTGTAAGAAGGCTAATTAATAGAGAAATACGCTATTTTGCTCATGTGTCTTACGATATTTCCGAATCAGACGTACAATTTAACTTTGAGAATGGGGCAATAGGACTGGATTTTAATTATAATTTCGTTTCTCTTAGTAATACGAATAAAAAGGGAGATTTCAAGAGTTATCACGAAATCAACTTTAGAAATCTGCACACTTTTAGAAAAAACGCAAGAATGAATTATATTAGCTTTAAGATGGATAAGGTAATTAATTATTGTATCCATAAGAAAAAAGGATTAGTAATCGAGGATTTATCGATTAATCAGGATTTTTCTTACAATAAAAAGTCTAATAGAAAAATATCCAATTTTAGAACTACTGCGTTAACTCTATTAGAAAGAAAATGCATTAAAAAAGGAGTAGCTATTAGAAAAGTTCACCCCGTATATACGTCTTTAATTGGAAAGTACAAATATTCACGCTCATATAACTTATCTACTCACGTACTGGCAAGTTGTGTGATTGCTCGAAGAGGTTTAGGATTTAAGGAAGTAATTCCACCCATTTTTAAGTGGTTGCTCTCACAAGTCGGGGATAGGATAGAGCCCCGTTTGAAAAAGAGCAGTCCCTACTACGAATGGTCACAAATCCACGACTTTTTCAAGCGTAGCGGGATAACATCCTTCAAGACTTCCGAAGTAACGAAAAAAGCGTTACAAATGAAGCATGTCTTGAACTCAACAAAGAGCGTACAGCCCGATAACCTTAAGGCTGGTCTTTCTGCTAACGGAAAGATTGAAAATTGGCATAAAGTTTGGAACTATGTTAATACTTCCATCGTTTATAACTAATTGTAAGGTTTTCAATTTTCATAGTTCTAAAGAAGTTTTTCTTAATTTTAAATGATATGTTTGTATTTATAATTAAAATTCTTTTCCTAACTATTTCTTTTTTAATTTTTTTGTCAGAATTTATAAAATAAACGGATTAGAAATAAATATCTTGTAATAAAGTAAAGGCACAATAAGTAAAAGTATAAAAAATAATGTTAAAAAAACTTAAGAGTGTCTATTTATGTCAACCTATTTAACTAGTCCAGAATTCGTGTTAACCATACAAATTATAAGCATAGTTGGATTTCTATTTTTAGCGGGATATACCCTATACTCTTACCAAAGATTAAAAAACATCACTCTATTATACATTGCTTTAGCGTTTGCTGTGATTGCAATTTCAGTCATCTTAAAAATTACAATTTTACCTGTCGTAGAAAATGTGGCAATGGAAGAAGCTTTATTTGAAGCGGTGTTTGAAGGAACTCAATTTTTAGCTGCGTTCTTCTTTTTCTACGGATTACGATTAATAAAACACGATAAATCTAAAGGTGATGAGTAATGGTCTTAGATCTTCCACACGCTATAGAATATAGCGTTGAAATTGGCTACGGCATCATTTATATAATATTAGCAATTACCACGTACCTAAAATATAAGAAAACAGAGAACAAATTAGCCTTATTCTTTTTTGTCGCGTTTATATGTTTAGGGATTTCTGGTTTATACGGGGGAATTGCTGGATTTTTAAATAAAACGGGATTTGATACGATTCCAATATTTGGCGATAAAGTATTGGAAATTTACGAGGGTTTAGCATTAATCGCTTTAACGTTTTTTATAATTGGTCTGATTAAAATATAATAATAAGCACGAAAGGAATTAATTTGATTGAGGAATTTTGGATAATTAACGAAAGCGGAATATGTCTTTTTCATAGGTCGATCAACAAAGAAACCCACGAAATAGAAGATAGAAGTGGAATTCAAATCGAAGAGCAATTATTTGGAGGGTTTCTCTCGGGTTTAATGAGTTTTACAGAAGAGATGGCATCTGAAATTATAAAAAAGATAGAATTAAGAGAAGGAAAATTCCTAATTTTTACGAGTAAAAATTTAATTTTTATAGTGCGCTCAGATCTCAACGTTTCGGATAAGAAAATAAAAAATAAAATTGCCATAATAAAAGAACTCTTTATCGAAAAGTTTAGTAAGGAATTAGATGCATTCAATGGTGAGATCTCAACATTTACAGTTTTTGAAAAAGATCTAGAAGAAATATTTAAAAAAATTGTTAAATCAGAGAAATGGGGACATGGATTGTTAGAGTTATAGATATCCTAAATTTCTTCCTTATTTTATTAATTATGTGAAATAGAAAATATAAAACAAAATAATTTAAATATTTAAAAATTTTATATTATCTAGAAAGTACCATATAGTACTTTTCCATATAGTACTTTCCCATATAGAACAATTTAAAATCTTAAAAATTAAACAAATTATTAGAAGTTGTATAATGAATGATAAAAAATTAAGAAAATACACTCTTGATTTAATGACAAGAACTAAAGCAACCTTTTTAACAACGATTGACGAAATGGGATTACCACACATAAGAGCCGTTGAAAATTTACGAAATCCAGAAAAATTTTCCCATCAATCAAAAGCTTTTATAGGTTATGATGATGAATTTTTAGTTTTAATATCAACAAATACATCATCTGAAAAAGTTAAGCATATTAAAAATAATCCTAATATTGCTCTTTATTATTGTATTCTTGAAGAATATAAAGGTGTTATGATTCGAGGTTGTGCTAAAATTGAAAGTGACCTCGAATTTAAGAAAAAAATTTGGGAAGATAGTATGAAAATCTATTATCCAAAAGGAATAGAAGATCCCGATTTCACATTGATTCGTTTAATACCAGACTATATAAAGGCATTCTATAATTTAAAAACATATATTATTGATCTAAGGAATAAAAAATGAAACGTCAACGAGAAGGTGGATTATTAATAGCTAAAATTCATTATCTTGGACAACGTATTTTTAATAAAATATTGAAAGAAAATCAAATTGAGATTAATTCCGCTCAAGGGAGAATTATGTTTGTTCTTTGGCGAAATGAAGCGATTTCAATTAAAGAATTAGCTAAAAAGACTTCCTTAGGTAAATCCACTTTAACATCAATGCTTGATAGACTTGAAAATATAGATTATATTAGGCGTGTACCTTCTAAAACGGATAGAAGGAAAATTTTAATTGAACTTACCGAGAAGAATAGGCAATTAAATAATAATTTTGTTAAAGTCTCTCAAGAAATGAACAATATCTTCTATAGAGGATTCACAGATAATGAAATAGATAGTTTTGAAGAATATTTATCTAGAATATTTAGAAATCTTACAGAATATAATATAAAGTAATTTCTTTTTTTATCTTTTCCCTATATTGATTCTATTTATAATTTATAAAAATCTATTTAAATTTAATTGTCAGCTAAAATCCGAATGATCTTTGGAAATATAAATTCACATATTTCCACATTTGTCCTGGAAATGTAGAACCGGTAATCACAAAATCAGAATGTGTTTTGTATAATTTTAACTGTACCACCTTATAACCTTTTCATTATAAAGTGAAATTTATTGTGAATAAAAAAAACTACAGATTATTACCAATTGTCTCAGACTATATCAAAGGACCTTGAATCTCTTCTGTTTTTAACTGCCTGCTTGACTCTCATCCATAGTTCTTCATCGCCAGTTACATAAAAAAGCCATTTTTTATTGCGATCTTTTCTATCTATCATTTTTTTCATATATCTCCAAGTATATACCCATCTCATGTAACCTAAAATTGCTCTCAAACGAATATCTGGCATCTCTTGACGCTTCATAGCATTCAAAATAGAATAAAATATTCGGTTTCTGACATCAGGTTTTATTAAAATGTAATTTTTTCGTTTTTCCCTCTGTACAACACCCCGTGATTCTAGTTTTTGTAATATTTGGAATTCAAAACTGGAATTTCTTCTAATAAGAAACTTCATCCATTTGTAGATCCTTTTATTTACTCTTGTAGTTAGCTGGTTTAGCACATTATCTAAGATTGATTCTCCTGTAGAACTAGTACTTAAGATAGTAAAGTATAATGATCCCCTTTCAATTTTTATTTTATTTCTCATTTCTAATTCTCTTAGTATAGCAGAAACTAGAGCGTAATTACGGAGCCATCTCTGATTTCTCATAGGAAGGGTAGTCCAGAAAAGTCGACCTTTTTTACCGGGATAACAACTAACTAATAATATCTCTTCTGCCAGTAATAACATTTTCTTTCCCTCTTGATTAATTTTTAATTCTTTCTAATTCTTTAAAAAATTTTCCTTGCAACTGCTTAATTTCGACTTAAAAATTACCGATTAAAAGAATTACTATTCATTTGAAGCCAAAATACGAATGCTATTAGTATATACATATTCACAAATATCAACAGAGGACCCTCCATGGGTGTTTATTAAATAGCGCTCTTTACATATTTTTGAAGCATTTTTCATCATTTTAACTAATTGTACAAAAAATTTTTTTGATAGACCTCGATCTCCATAATCTCCTCTGGCAGTATCATGACCTAATAAGTGAATTATGATATCAGGTTTAAAAATTTCAATTCTGCTAATAAATTCCTTTCTCACAAGTTCTAAATATGTCTCATCGTCAGTATTATACCCAGAATTTACACATATTTTTGTTTCATTATCTTCAATCGAATTTGATGAGCAAAAGCATACGTGTAAAACATCATGATTTCCATAAGTTACATCTCTCGTTCCATTTCCATGATGCGAATCTGTATCTAGTATTGCAATTTTGATTCCTGGATATTTCTCTTGAAGTTTAACCACGATTGGACCCGACACTGAACAATAGGTACCGCCCCAAGCAGAATCTCTTTCTGCATGATGCCCTGCTGCTACTCCAAATGCCAGGGCATTTCGAAGTTCCCCTTTCATAATCATTTCGCTTGCTTGAACACACCCACCAACGGTATAATATGCTCCTTCTGCGTACCATTGTTTTTTGAGATTTTCTAAGAATCTTGAAGTATGGACTTTTTGTAGTAATTTTTCGTCTACTTTTAATGGTTCAATTAATTTGACTTTTGGTAGATTTATTTCTTCTTCCATTACCTTAGGAAAATTACGGAATTTATCATTTATAATATGCCAAACTTCTTGTTTGAATAATTCGTGAAAAAAAACACCCGTTTCCTTCATTTTTATCCTTTAACATAATAATTTTTTAACAATTCTGTTTTCTACCTTACTCTAAAACTTATAAATATTATAAAATCCCATAATTAATATTCAGAATTATTCTTATAATTTATCGAGGTTTTCTAATTAGTATATTTTAAACCGCATTTACAAAAAGAGATTAAATTTTGTTTGATGAAATCCTTTATCGTATGAGGGATAAAGAAAGATTGTTTGAGAAATGGATTAAAAAATACTCAGGATGATTGATATGGAAAAATTATTAGAAGATATTTCAAAAAAAAGTTTTGATAAACAAAAATATGTTGATATGATAATATCTGAAGAAGAATTACGCGATTTTCTAGTAGATAACATGATACATCATCCCGAAATAATGAAGTACTACCATTGCTTCTACATTGTAGAGGTTGCAAGTTCCTTAAAACCTGAATTATTTTATAAATATTGGGACGACCTACATAAATTATTATTTCATTCAAACTCTTATCACCGCGACTTCGGTTTAATAATACTCACTAACATCGCGAAAGCGGATAAAGAAAATAAGTTCAATGATATTATAGACGATTATATGGGATTATTGAATGATATTAAATACTCAACTGCTAGTTACTGCGTTAGAAGTTGCGCAATTGTTGCTTCAGTAAAGCAAGAACTACTAGAGAAGATTGTCAATCGTTTATTGAATCTAGAAAATGACAATCCATTTCCAGAGAAGCAAAAAGCATTAATGATGAGCGATATTATTAAAGGATTGGAATTGGTTATTAATATTTATCCGAATAGGGATATACTTCTAAATTTTGTGAAGAAACACATTTCAAGCATTAGTCCTAAAACCAGAAAAGCAGCAAAAGAATTTATAAACAATTATAGTTAAATCGCTTTAGGGCTTAGTAATTATTAAATTCAAGCTCTATTTTTAATCTAAACGCTAGTTAAGATAAAAATAGTTTCAAACTAAGATAGATTTTTATTTTTCAACTATTTTATAATTATAAGATAATGTTGAGTACTACTTTTAGGAAAACAAAAGATGATAGAGCAAAATTTAACACCCGTGTTTAAACCACGATTAATTAAAAAAGACGATATATATGAAGATGGCTATACACTCAATTTAATTAAACCTAATGTGTACCAGTTTGCCGCAACTGGAGTAGGTTGTCATGTGTACTTAATTATTGGAGATCAATTAAATGTCTTTATTGACACGGGAATTATTACAAAATTTAATAGTCTTAATTATTTATTAACTACTGAAATTGGTCTGAAAATTGAAGATATCGATTTAATTATAAATACCCACGAGCATTTTGATCATATCAGTTCTAACGCGTATTTTCATTGTTTATTTGCTGCTGGGAGATGGAGTGCTGCAAAAATACAATATTCAGACGAGTTGATTACCAAAGGGAAAAAATGGGGGGTGGACTTATCAGACTTAAAAATCAACATTTGGTTAGAAGATCGAAATATTATTGATTTAGGAAATGTGTATTTAAAAGTTGTACAAACCCCGGGTCACACCTCTGGATGTATTTGCATTTATGAACCTTTTAAAAATTATATATTTACTGGAGATACTTTATTTGAAGGGGCGATTTCCAATATTTATGAGTCCGGATCATTATCTGAATATATTAATTCACTTGAAATTCTAAATACTCTTAAAATTAACGCATTTTATCCAAGTCACGGTAGGTGTGTTGTAGGAGAAGAACAAGTAAAAAAAGAAATAAATTCGTCCATAGAGAATGCTAAAATGGAATTAAAAACATTTATTCATCGTATTAAATCTAAACCAATTGGACATGCGAGACCTCCTCCTTCTCTCTATAGAAGAGAAAAAGAAGATCTATAAGTTTAAATAATATGAAAAGGCAATTCAAGCCTTAGTACCGCAATAATTGCAGATCATTAATTTATTTGGGAAATATTCCCCACAATTCTTGCATTTCTGAAGGAAACTGGAAATTATTTTACGTGCTACATTCAAAAATGCCTCTTCTACATTTTCACCCGTCTTTGATGATGTTTCAATAGGTGTTCCATAGCAAGAATATTTTCGACTAAGTTCATTTGCGTCCTTTTTAGAAACCGCGCGCTTTTCTTTCAAATCAATTTTTGTCCCAATTAAAACTTTTATTTCGTTCTCAAGAGCATTTTCATCAATAATCTCAATCCAATCTTTTATTTCCTCTAATGAAGATTTATCTGTAATGTCGTATAATATGAGAGCTGCCGACGCTCCTCGACAGTAAGAGGGAAAAAGAGTTCTGTATTTTTCTTCACCGCCAAAATCCCAAATATTTAATTCTATCTCAACTTTATTATCTACATTAATTTTTTTTCGTTTAAATGCTACGCCTATCGTTGCCATCGTTTTTTCGTAAAATACATTATCGCAAAATCTCGCGATTAGGGAGCTTTTACCTACACCTTTAGCTCCCGCTAAGACGATTTTCTTTTTTAACATTGTTTTGTTACCAAGATAAAATATGTATAATTTAGAAGAAGTGTTATCATATAAAAATTTATCATTTCTAATATGAATAATCAGTGAAGGGGTAATTCAAGCATTTTTTTATACTATCTTGTAAGAATCTTCATCCTCTGGCACCTTTCCTTTTTGCGGAAAGATTTTGTGCCAGTATTTTTTATTTTAATACTGCTAATACTTTGGAATTATTTCATAAATAATCTTATGATGAAATTAAAAGCATATTAAATTGATCACAGTTTTAATAGAATTAAAGCTATTATTTTTTGCATAATAAGAAATTAGGGAATAAGTTAAGATGTCAAATAATAATGACGAAAAAGTTAAGATTATTAATGGTAAAAGACACTTTGGCGATGCTTGGATGGAAAAAAAAGGAGATCTATATGTAATGCATTTGAAAGGAACTCCTTACGATATAGGATATCAGCACGGTATGTTAATGAAGGAAGAAATCAAAAAAGGGGCTGTAAACTTTTACGCTGATCCAATTATGGGAGGAAGAAAGAGTTATTCCCCTTTAATTTGGATAATTAATCAATATTTAAAGAAAAAAGTATACAAACCTACTGAAAAGGGACAACCTAAGGAACTTATAGAACAGTTAAAAGGAATTTCTGATGGAAGCGGAGTTTCTTATAAAACGATTTTCCGAGCAAACCATCACACTGCGGTTAATATGGTAATGACTCCTATAATAGTTAAACAAAATCTCAAAAAATTTAAGAAATTGGGTATAAAAGTTGGAGGTTGTAGTACTTTTGTCGCTACTAAAGAAGCTACTGTGAATGGAAAGACAATTGTGGGTAGAAATACAGATTACGGGGGAATCGAAGGGTGGCCTAAATATCAGACGGTCGCGTTTGTCGAACCAGAGGATGGTCTTAAATACGTTCAAATTGGAACTGCTGGAGTTATTATGTGGGCTCCTGGTATGAACGAGAAAGGAATCGTCGTATGTGCACATTACATGATTTACGACGACATTATGCCGAATGGTTTGAGTATTGCAGCGTTCACAGACGAAATTTTGCGTAAAGCTGAAAATTTAGATGATGCCTTAAATATATTGAATAATAACCCGCGTGGAATCTCGGGAGGATTTGTAATAACTGATGGGAATAAAAAGGATGCGTTTGCAGCAGAAGTTAGCACTGGAAAAGCTACAATTAGACGGATGGATAACAATCGAGTAATTATGACGAATATGGCAGTTTCAGAAGAGAAGCGGCAAATTGATTTTGTATCCAGATATAATCTCAACGAGGGATGTCCAGGTCGATATCGTCGATTAATGCAATTAATTGAAGATAACTATGGAAAAATTGATGAAAGTAAGGCTGCGGAGTTTATGGGTGATCATGTAAGGTTTGCCACAGGAACCGAACGGTGCGTGTATGGAATAGTAGCCGTAGACGACAATGTAAATTCGATGGTTTTTTCACCCGAAGAGTTTAAGCTTTGGATCGCTGCGGGACCAGCACCAGTTTGTAACAATCCTTACATAGGATTTGATTTTAAAGAAGAAATAAACGGAAATATATCAAAAATATCGCCTGAGATTCTGAAGGGCTACCAATTTGAAAATTCTAAAAAACGCGTTGGTATGCAAAAGTTTAATCAAGCTTATATCATTCACGAAGCGAATCCGTCTCGAGTGGACGAGATGCTTCGTTTAATTAAACAAGCTATTGACCACGATCCTGAAGAAGTCATATATTACCAAATGGTCGCAAAATTACTGCTCCATAAAGATCGTTATAACGAAGCCATCAATTTTGTTGAAAATGCTCTTAACTTAAAACAATCGTTAAACGAAACGGCACATAACCACCTTCTTTTAGGTATTCTACACGATCTTAAAAACAAGAGAGAGAACGCACTTTCACATTACCAGAAAGTTGAAGAATTAGCTAATCGAGAACCTGAAGACTCCTGGTTTAGAGTAAATAGAGTTGTAGAAGCCTACGCTAAAAAGTATAGTATAAAACCTTTTACTAAAAAAAACCTAAAAGAAAGATGCGTGTTTATCGATTATTCGCAAGGTTCTGGGGTTGAATAGAGGATATTTCTTATAAAATTCTTAAATTTCCATTTATTTTTCCTTAGATTGACATTATATCGTAAACAATTTTCTTATAATCAAGCCATTTCTTAAATTCTTCATTAGTATGAAATCTTTCTTTTATTAAACTAAGTAAAACTTCGGGAACGTGTTTACATTTAACGGTTGTCCAATATTCAAAATCAAAATCTCCAAACCATTCTTTAACAGAATCACCAGAATCGCATCCTGAAAATATTAAATCTCCCCTCTTATTGATTTCAGCTGTCAGAATGTGGTGCTCATTCCTTCCTTGCTTATAATCGTATATTATTATTTTCTTCATTGTGATTTATTAATTAGTAATCTTTAAACTTTAAAATTTCATTTTTATTCTAGATAAATTTCTAATCATTAAAGAGCATTAATAATAAAAAAAGTTTGAAAAATTAAGTCAAATATTTGGAAGTGGATTTAAAAATTCAATTATCTGAATTTTGGTAAATACTCTTTTTGTAGATTATACATTTCGGTAAATACGGTTTCTGCGATATCAAAACTGCCACAATTAACGTCCATAGCAAGGCAAGCGATGGCAAGATCTTTTGACTCTTTAAGAATCGCCTCCACACATAAATCTTGAGTGGACGCTTCAATTCTCAGCAGTGCAGCAATATTCTTAGGAATTTTTCCTAATTTAACTCCGTGAACACCTTCTTTATTAACGGTTACGGAACATTCAATAATTAAATCTTGTGGTAGGTTATCAATGATTCCGTCGTTTGGAATATTTACTGCAATCTCATGAGCATTTTTATCTTCAATAATTTCTTCAATTATAAAAATAGCCCTTTCACCAGAATCGCCACTTAACAAAATACCCTTTTTAGGATATTTCCCCTTTACCAGTCTTTTATGATATCTCTGATACCGGTTGTTAGTACCAATCTTTGCCTGTTCCATTTTGGTTATCCAGTCTTTTAAATCCTCGTATTTTGTGTGTTTTGAACCAATTTGCAGATATTCGCAGATGTGGTTATCTCCTACGTAAGGAAACAAACCAAGACGTTTGTAGATTTCGAAAGTCAAATCTGCATATTTAAACCGATCCCACTTGTCTTTATAAAAATCCATTAAATTTGCATTAAATTTTGGCATTAAATCCTTCCCAGTCCTCAGATCTTCTAAGCGAAGTATAAAGGCGAAATGGTTCAGACCTCCAACTGTCACTCTTATATTCCTTAAAGATTCTTGATGTAATTTGATTTTCTCATTGGGGGGTAGGTCTTTTACTTTCTCCGGCAGAAAATCGTCGTTTACTATATAAGGTAGATCAGGCAAGAATAAGCCTATTTGGTGGCAAAGTCCAACGCATTTTAATTCAGGAACAGCTCTTTTAATGGCTAGACATATCCTAGAGACTGGATTGGAATAGTTAATAAAATAAGCGTGAGGATTTGCTTTATATACATCGTTTGCAATTTTTACAATTTCACGTATTTGACGCGCAGAATGAAAGAAACCGCCAGGTCCTCCATTTTCTGCCATCATTTCCGTAGTTCCATGGCTATGGGGGATGGTATTATCTTGCCAACGGTGTTTGAAGCGGTCCCCATTTTCAGTAGAGCAAATAACAAAATCCGCATCTTTAATCCCAGTTTTTAAGTCTGTGGTCTTTATTAAATTAAATTTTTCGCCCCTAATTTTATTTTCATATTCAAGGATATCATAGATTAAATTAAGTTTTTGTTCGTCAATATCGACCATTACTATTGTCGATCCTTGTAGAACAGTACTTTTAAAGATATCACTTAAAATAGGAGGTCCAAATGCAGCACTTCCAGCACCTAGCAAAACTATCTTCTTATCCATGATATAGAAAAAAATTCATTTTTAATAAACTATAGGATTCAAATTTAAAGGTTAAGAACTGACATATCCTATTTTAACAGGAATTAAAAAAACAAATTTATTCTTCTTCTTGCTCAAGATCTTCTCCAGTTATATCAAACACTTTATCAAAAAACTTCATTAACAAGGATGGTTTTGCTATAGCAATCCCTTTTTTCTCATCCCCTAAAACCAATAATCTATCGCCAGAGTTAATGTTAAATACCTTTCGAGCTTAGATTGGAATTACTATCTGCCCTCTCTCCAACTTTAACAGAACCAAAAAAATATTTGCCTTTCTTAACTTTTGATGTAAAAAATTCCAAATTCGAATAATGTGACAACTCCAATTGGAATAAAAAAGGTGTTAATTAGATAGAGAATTAGATATTTAAGTCTCATAATATTGTTTTATCACTCTCTAAGAAAAATTAAGTTATTAAATGTCTTCTTCATATTCTATGATAATCTATTGATAATACATAATCTATAACAATCTATAGAGAATTTATACTAACACATTAAACAATCTAAAATAGATTGAAATAATAATTAATAAAAAAGAGAAAAATAAAAACAAAAAATATAAGCTTTTCTAAGGTTGAAAGCCGCCTTTTCCAGCATTTTTAGCACTAATAATTCGATCCACCCTTAAAACTAAGTTGGCTAACTCGCTTCCGGATTTTAAGATATGAATTATTAATTCTGCAGGTTCTATAATGCCTTTCTTGAAATTATCTCCAATTGTATTTGTAATAGTGTCTATCCCTATCCACTTATCCTCATTAGTTTTATGGGCAGCTCTTAGTTCTGTTATCTTTTCAATTTCGTCTAATCCGGCATTTCGGATCAACGTTCTTGGAATCTCTTCAAGTGCTAATGCAAAGGATTCTACAGCTAATTGCGCTCTTCCACTAATTTCTTTTGCGTAAGATTTTAGTCTTTTTGCCAGTTCAATGTAAATAGCTCCCCCACCAGCAACTACTAATTGGGTATCAACGATTTTAGCAACAACAGAAAGAACGTCGTTTAAAGTGATTTCAGCAGTAGTTAAAATATTTTCGAGACCTCCTTTTAATAAGATAGAAACGCATTTAGGATTTTTGCATCCTTCGAAAATCGTATAATCCTTATCTCCGACTTTTTTAAACTCAACTAAATCGGCATATCCTAAATCGTCTTCAGTCATCAAATTAATATCGTCGATAAATTTTGCACCCGTAGCTTTTAAAATCCCTTTATAATCACTTTCGCCCACATTTTTTATCGCAGCAATACCTTCTTTTGCTAGATATGCCCCAAATTTATCAGAAATGTCGTTATTATTAACGATCATTTTTACTCCAAGATTTTTAAAAATGTTTAGTTTATCTTGAAGCATTTTATCCTCTTGATCTAAGAATTTTTGCATATCTTCAGGTTTGAAAATTTGAATGGAGGCATCAAATTCAGTTTTAACGATATCTAACTTTTTTCTAATAACAGCAATTTTAACGTTATTGAGCTTATCGGGCATTCCAGAATTAACTTTTTCTTTATCTATATATACGCCAGAAATTAATTCAGAATTACTTAGGGATTTTCCTTTAGCCTTTATAATTTTAATATTTTCCACTTTTTGAAAGGTATTTTCGTCAGCTATGTTTTTAATAGCGTTTAATGCCAATTCAGCAAAAAATTCTCTCATTGGAGCGATGTCTTTTGAGTTCATTGCTGTTAAAGCGGCATTCTTTAAAACCTGATTGTCGTCTTTAGAAATTTTAACTGCTATTTCTTTTACTAATTCCCTTGCCTTTTCGGAAGCTATTTTATATCCTGTTATAATATGTTTAGGATGCAAATCCTGTTCAATTAGATCTAACGCGTTCTTTAATAATTGGCTACAGAAAATTACTACTGCTGTAGTTCCATCGCCAATATCAGAATCCATAGCTTTTGCTATGTTTACCATCATGATTGCTGCAACGTTTTCAATGTCAAGCTTTTTCAATATCTCAGCTCCGTCATTGGTAATTGTAATATCCCCTACCGAATCAACAATCATCTTTGCCATACCTTTTGGACCGAGAGTAGACTTAACAGTCTCAGCAATAGCCATCATCGCATTAATATTTCTTCGCCGTGCTTCCTTCTCTTTAACGTCCTCAGTATCTTCCTTTAAAATAATTACTGGTACTCCAAACGAAATCTTAATTCACCTAACATGTAATTTTATTATTTTTGTTATTGTTTTTTAGTTTTTAATATTTTTTTAATTTTATGATTTGGGGATCTTTAAATACAAAATTTGATTTTTTTGAATAGTTTTCACCAAGAGAGCAAATTTTTAAATAATTTTCAAAATAAGTATATTTGGTTTTAATTGGTTAATAAAAATTTTAGTTTAAATTGTAATGAAAAAGGATATTCTCGACGAAATTGATAAAGGTATTATACGAATTTTACAAGAAGATGCTCGTAAATCGTATAGAGAAATACAAAATGAATTAGGAATTTCAATTGGCACCATTCATAATCGAATTGATAAATTAAAGAAAAAAGGAATCATTCAAGGATATACTCTCAAATTAGATAACTCCAAATTAGGATATAATTTGACATTTTTAATAAGAATCCAAATAGATGGAAAATATACCTCTGAAATCTTAGAAGAGATAAGTAAAAAACCAGAAGTATGTTCTGTCTTTCATACTACTGGCGAACAATCAGCCGCATTGATCTGCCGTTTTGTAGAGAGCGAGGACGTCCATAAATTTATCCGCGAACTAAATGAGAGGAAATATATTACGAGAACTAATTCTAACATGGTTTTAAAAGAGTATAAAAATAGTTCTTATGTGGAGATCACCTAGTTCTGCTTGATTTATAACTTTTTTTCCCCTCTTGAAAATCTCCTTAAAATTGTCTTCTTATAAACGAAAATTTTGACGATTAGAAGAGACATTTTTTTACTTTTTTTATAGAAATACTCTCATTAATGCAAAAGATAAATAAAAAAAAACAGCCTAATCGTGTTTTTTTGTCATACTGGTTCATTACCACGAGTAATTATGTATCCATCAATCTTATAAAATTTACTATTAGACAAATAAAGGAAAAATATATCAAAATGAGTGTAGAAGAGATTAGAGAATCTTTTATTATTAATGATAAAATAGTTTAAAAGTGAGAAGCTTTTATAGGACAATTAAAGAATTAGAAATTAGGTTTCATTTACCGAAATTCTATTAAGTACTAATTTTATAGGTGAAATCATTATATTATGTACCTTTATATATTTGTTTACAATTTTTGGAATATGGACGCTCAAATTTATTCTCCCTCGAATTGTTAGACGATTAAGAGGAAATAAATTACCTAAGGGTGCTATTACAGTAATTGGAAATGATTCAATCAATAATAAACAA
>JBHLLE010000005.1:0-4731 GCA_048885945.1 Candidatus Hermodarchaeota archaeon
TTTATTTTGTTTATTTTTTTATTTTAATAAAATTGTAGAGTAATTTTTTAAATCTGAAATTCTTGGTCTATAAAAAAAATAAAAAATAAGAATTAATACTTTATTCCTCTGAAAAATTAAGTTTTTCTTTAAGATCTTCAGCTAACAATCCTAGTCTGTTTGCAGTAGCAGAGACTTCCTCCATCGAAGCCGTTTGTTCTTCCGTTGATGCACTAATCTCTTCCATAGAAGCGGTTGTTACTTGAATTTTCGTTATAATCTCATCGATTCCATGGCTAGTATTAGAAACTGCTCTTTTTGATTCTTCTGCCAGCTTTCGCACTTCGTCCGCTACGACTGCAAATCCACGTCCATACTCTCCTGCCCTTCCCGCTTCAATACTAGCGTTTAAAGCCAATAGATTCGTTTGGTCTGCGACATTTTTAATCAAATTCATTACATTACGCAAATTGTCGCTTGATACCATAATTGCTTGAGTGTCTTGATTTACTTCTTGTACGGTAGATGAGATTTCTTCTGACGATGCGTTCACTTCACTCGCACTGGCTGCTAATTCGGTCGCTATATTTGCCACATTAATACTAACCTCAGAGGCGGATTCGATAACATTAACTAGTCTATCATTTGTTTCTTCAAGCCGTTGTTCAATTAGAGCGATAATTCCAGCAACAAAAAGCATTGACATGAAAAAAATTTCAATAGCATTCCCTAATACCATTGTGTAATCTAATTCGTAAGGAAGAAATTGTACAAATACAGAAATAATAGCAACAACGGCACTTATTAAAAGAATTAATTTAGTTGGTGATCTAGTTTTTTTGTATATCCGTGAAAGCATTATTACTGACATTAATAAAAGACTTATCATAAATATTTGAACGCTGATAATAACAGGAGATAATACAATAGCAGGAGTCAAGGATTTTATTGCGTGTGATTCTCTACTATTTGGTTTCATAAATAGCTTGCGATATTCTATAAATGTAGCAATAACCGTACAGAATATAGCGGCACCGAATAGTGAGTAAGCAATCAATTGAATTATAAAATCAACAAATTGAAAAATATAAATTATCTTTCCAACTCCTACAACAATATAAACAGAGAGCCATGGAATCAAATCTCGCCGTTGCAAGCATGCAATTGCGAATAAAATACCTCCTGTAATAACAATAAGAGTATTAATTATTGCGAGCGAAATAATAATTTCCGTTACACTAACCATATTTTCACCTTCAATTCAAAATCTCTTTTTCATTTATTCTTAAATTACTCAAATGTATTTCAATTCTAAAAAAATAAAATTTTTGCAAAAAAATTATTTTTTTTTCCTAGAAAAATTCTAGATTTTTATAATTGTTTATTTTAAGAATAAGTACTACAAATAATCACGGACAAAAATAAAAAATATAGAATATATCTTCGAATAATCTGGAATTATAAGTAAATTAAAATTTATGTTCTTTTATCCCTGCTTCTAATTTCTCATCACAAAAATCAATAATTGGTTTTACTGTTTCGTAATCTCGTCTTGAGATTAAAAGATGTGGGGCATATTTTAAACTAAAAATTATAGAAGCGCCTACCCAGCTACTCGTTATGTAAGATTCTGGGGGGACTCTACGAACAAAAGAATGGAATGCATGGGTGTTTTTACCAAAATCCATAATATACTTTTTAATTAAATTTTTAATGCTAGTTAATTCATACAGCTGGTTAATGAGAAACGATCTTAAACCTAAGATTTGACCGCCACCCCCACTAATAATAATTCTTTCCAGTTTTTCAAAAGGTATTTTTGAGAAACAACTCTTAGAAGTTCTAATAATAAAATCATTTAATGAAAGTTCTTTAGAATTTGGACTTTCATTAAGCAAATCTATTGGTAATTCAGGATCTGGAAGATTTATTTCTACTTTTCCTTCAATTTCATCATCTATTACAAGAGAAGACGATATATTTTGTAGTCTATCATTAATTAAATCAAATTCAAAATCATCTTTCTGACATTCAAAATAGTAATGATTATTAACAAGAAATGCAATGATAGTTTCTTTATTTCTTTTAATTATTTCTTTATCTGAACCACACTTGATTAGATCGTTTGTTATAAACTCCTCAAAAAATTTTCCCGCAATAGAAGAAAATCCAACTAAATCATCAACAGGTTTACCACAAATTATAGGTATACCAATAGTTTTATCGTAACCTATATCAAAAATAAGACCACTATATCCATGAGCCCATGCAAATATGATTCCAGTTTGAGCATTTAAAAAAGCGCACCCTTTTACATTAAACTCGTTAAAAAGAATATCTGCTTCTTTTTTTAGTTGATTTCTATCTGTTCCCGTATTCTTTATTATAACAACATAGTAATTTGATGGTTCTACATTTAGTATGTTACGAACTGTATTTGCAAATTGTTCTTTAAAACCATAAATCGTTGTACGGTAAATTTCTTTGGGATCTTGATCTCCTACAAATCCAACTCGACTATAATATGCACCATATTCAACTAAAATTGGCAATTTGTCGTGATAATTCGTAGGATTCATTATCATGCGTTTTTATTTATTCTTTTTTTAATCTATCAAAGTATATGTATTTCTATAACTAATTCTTAAGCTTAATTTATTTTATTTTTTAATAAATCGTATATTACATTTATCTTTCTTTTAAAAATATCTTTACCTTTAATACGCTTATAAGTCATAGAAATTGATTAAAGGATATTCCCTAAATTATAGGTGAAATTATCCTATTTAAAATCATATCAAAGTTAAGTTTTTAAATGAGAATGGGATATAGATTTAATATTACATTCAATCTACCACATAAATTCAAATTCTTTAAGATAGAGGAATTAAGTTGTCAGATGTTTTAATAGATTTAATTGTGGATTTAAATGAAAACGAGGTAATAGAGCTGGTTAAGAAAAAGATCGATGAGGGAGAAAATCCCCTTAAGATCTTAGATCAAGTTAGAATAGCCATGTCCAAGATAGGAAAAAAATTTGAGAGCAAAGAGTTTTTCTTACCAGATTTGATCATGTCTGGTGAAATATTAAGACAAATAACTGAAATCTTAGAGCCTAAGCTTAAAACTAACGCTAAAGTGGAAAAACTAGGGCGAATTATTTTAGGAACAGTTTCTGGAGATATTCACGATATTGGTAAGGATATTGTAAAATTCATGCTTGAAACAAATGGTTTTGATGTATACGATCTTGGTGTAGATGTATCAAAGGAAAAATTCGTAGAAAAAGCTAAAGAAATTAATGCAGAAATCATAGCTTTGAGTGGATTTTTAACTTTAGCATATGATTCGATGAAAGAAACCATTGAGGAAATTGAAAAAGCAGGATTAAGAGAAAAGACAAAAATAATGATCGGTGGAGGTCAAATTGACGAAAAAATAAGAAACTATGTGGATGCTGACGCTTATGGAAAAGATGCAGTTGAAGCAGTGAGTATAGCTAAAAAGTGGGTAAGCGCTGATTAAAAATCCTCGGTAGAGAATTTAAATATATGTAAATTTTTTAGAATTTTTAGAATTTTTTTTATTTTTATTAATTTCTTCCATCAAACATAAATATGTTTAATTAGTCTATTTATATAAGAATATAGTAAGTTAAATAACATAATATAGAAGTATTAACATCTTTTTTATACTTTAAATCGATCTTAAAAAATTATGATAAAAAAGAGATATCATCAACACTGGGTGTTTCAAAGTCCAGAAGCTGTTCTAACCTGTTCAATATTAAATTGTCCAGAGAAATCTTACTTAGCCTTTGGTGGACACGATAAAACAATTTACTTAATGGACTACGATTTAATGATTCTTGACGATCTTAGTTTTGACGGGTGGGTTCGCTGTAGCTTTCCAGCAGATATAGACGGTGATAATTGCGATGATTTACTAGTTGGTACGGGGGATGGAAGGTTTTTAGTACTAAAATTAGATAAGGAACACGAAAAACTTAAAGGCGTAATGAACTATAAATCTGAGGGAAAAATTAATTGTTGCGTTGCGGGAGATTTTTATAGAGATGGTAATGTTGAGCTAATTTTTGGTGGAGAAGATAAAACGCTAAAAATTTTTAAAAATGTGAATTCTAAAGAGCCTATGGTAACTCTATATTACGATTCATGGGTAACAAGTTGTACCTTAGGTTATTTGAAATTGCAAAAATTTAAGAGTCCTATTTATGGATTGCTCGTAGGCACAAAAAGTGGAATTCTTCAATTGATTCACATAAAAGATAACAAACCAGACATTATTTGGCAACTAAACACCTATTCCGAAGTTAATGATATCAAAATTGGTGACGTTACTAATGATGGATATAACCAAATCGTAGTAGCTTGCGATGATTCTTACATAAAGATTTATAGCAGCGAAGGTAAAAGATTAAGTTTTATAAAAATAACGAAAGACCAAATCCGATCAAAAAAAAGAGGTTTAAAATCATTAAATAGGGCAAAATCATTATTAATTGATGATATCGATGGCGATAATGCTAACGAAATAGTTGCCGGATGCGCGGATGGGTCTTTGCGTGTTTTTCATAATCAAAAGTTAAATTCAAACGATTTTGAATTAAAATGGAAAACCAAATTCTCGTCTTCTGTTAAGGGAATTTGTTCGTTCACAGATGATAAAGAAATAAGACACATTATTGCTGGAGGATACGAACGAGCTCTACGAAACTTGACAGATCACGAG
>JBHLLE010000005.1:4741-19331 GCA_048885945.1 Candidatus Hermodarchaeota archaeon
AGCGTTAAAAATTCCCCTGCGATTTAATATTCAAAAATTATCTGTAAAGAAATCAATGGAAAAAATAAAATATAAAATAATACCCACAAATTTAAGAGAAAATATTATTAAATATTTAGAGAAACATAGCTTTTTCCTAACCTTAGATTTATTAATTGAAAAGTTGAAGAAAAAGGGCTATCGTCAAAAGGAAATAGAAGACGAAATTGAACTAATGAAAACTGAAAAAACTATGCGTTATGGAAAGGTAGATGTTCATGCCTGGAGTTTATCTGACGAGGAAATTGAAGGAGTTATTAGTAAAGAACTAAATAATGGAGATCAAAATTCCAATTCATAATATAAATTAAGTGATTGATGATATTGGTAAATTTAATTTATTTCTTTTAATTAAGTATCAATTGATTAAAAATTTGAATCAGGGGCCTTATAAAAGGAGTTCTTTAAATTTTCTTTAAAATTTGCAAATTGGTCAAGTTCAGTAAAATCTGTCCCCTCATATTTTTTTGCAAAAGATTCTAGAATAATTTGACTTTTTTCAAGAAACTTTTTCACGATTTTGTCTGGGTTTTTCTTTTTTTTGTCTAATAAACCATATAAAATTAGTGGTTCTTTGTTACCATTGTCCGTTGATTTGATTTCAGCTAATTTAAAGATGAATATTAATTTATTTGATTCTAAATATTCTAACGAATTTTTATTAAAAGCAGTTTCAGCGAAGGAACTTATAGCAGAAATAAAAGCCCCTCTTAAATCGTTTTTTTCTTTCATATCATTCTGCATAGGTAATTCCATAAAAGAATGATTAACTAAAATGAAACCTCTGAAAACAATACCTAGTTCATATAATTCTTTCAATTTAAAATCATAACCCCTTATTTTTTCTATTAAACCCTATGAATTGTTATAGAAAATTTAGATAAAAGAGAATAAATATTTGATTTAAAATATTAACAATACTCTAATTATTTAAAGATAATGAAATCCAAAAATATGTAATTATTCTTTATTATATCTCCTACTCTTATTTAAATCCTATAATTAATTTAAATCCCATAAGAATTCATATTAGAAAGGTTATTGATTTGACAAAGATTTGCAAATGGTACTATTGTTGTCCTATTAAATATTTCGTGGAACAAGGGAAGCTTGAGAGAAAATGGATTGAAGAATACTGTCTAATTGGAAATAAGGAATGCATTCGCTACCAAAAAGAGGAAAGTGGCGAATATCACCCCAATAACATGCTTCCCAACGGTCAAATTAGAGAAGATTTAAAATGGTAAGGCATTTCCTACGATAATCTCGTTATATTGTCCTGGAAACCTTTCTTTTATTAAATTTAAGTGTTGAGTGCAATGACAAGGTCCAATGAACTCGATCCCTTCTAAACAAATAAAGTTTCTGAAATTATGAAAACCTCCTAATACAGCTTTTACTTTTCCAAGAGATCTTGCCATTGTTATGATCTCATCCAATCCTGGATGGGAGCACCCCACAAGCACCATTAGATCGTCGTTAAAATTTCTTAAGAATAGAGCTTGCTCCTTTAAATAGTTTCCAAGTTGGCCAGTTGTATAAATATTCGTATCGATTTCTTTAAACTCTGAAACACCAACAACAGTTGCTTCGGGATAAGTTCTTCTATAAACATTCAAATTTTCGACAGGCACATAAATTTCTATTTCAGAATTTTTCTCGTATATAGATTTTAAACCTCCAGAATGTTCTGCATGATTATGAGATATGACTATTTTAGATATTTCTGAATAATCTACGTCAAATTGTTCAATGTTGTGTGAAAGAATTTTTCCATCTGAACCTGTATCAAATAATAAATAATTTTCCGTAAAACGATTGAAAATTAAAAAAGAAAGTCCAAAACCTGTTAAAAACCCCTCGTGACCACTACTATTTTCAAACGCGATATAAATCTCAAATGATACATTTTCTGTATCAAGCGTTGTAACAATGGACTCCATACAGATTTAATTATTATACTTTGATATATAAATTTTTCATTTTTGTCGTGGGAAGAAGACGAAATTTGATAAAAATGTCACTAAAACGAATAATTCAAATTAGAACAACTTTAAATTACGGTAATTTAAAAAGTAATAGTCTGACCAACACAGATTCTTTTGAACTGTTCGGGAAATTTTTTCCTTATTATATTATAGCGTTGAGTACAATGGCAAGCTCCGATAAAATCAATATCATCCAAGAAGGAAAGTTTTTTAAAGTCGTGAAATCCTCCAAGAATCGCTTTAATTCGTCCTAATTCTTTTGCTTTCGTAATGAACTTTTCTACACCAGGATGAGAACACCCAACTAGTACCACAATTTCACCATTTTGAGTTTTCAAAAAAACGGCGTGCTCATTGATGTATTGAGTTCTAATTTCTCCAGACGAATAGATATTCTTTTCAATTTCAGTTAATTCTACTATTCCTCTCACGTTAGCTGTAGGAAGCCTATTTTGAAAAGACTTTAAATCGTGGGATGCTACAAAAATTTCCATTTGAGGATTTATTTTATAAATATCTTTTAAGCTTCCTGCGTGATCGTTGTGATTATGCGAAATCATAACTTTTTTAATATCTTGAATTTTAACATTGAATTTTTCGATATTATGTATCAATATGTTGCTGTTTCCTCCCGTGTCAAATAAAAAGTAGTCTTGAGTAGATCTGTTATACACTAGTGCTGAAAATCCAAATCCTGTTAAAAAACCTTCTTCTACACACTTATTATCAAATACAATTTTAATCTCGAACAATGGATCTGAACTCATATATTTTGAATAATCATTCTTTATTGAAAAACAATTTTTATTTAAGCTCCAATTTAATTGCGTGGTTAGGACATTTTGACACGCAGATTCCACAACCAAAACATTTAGTTGAATCAAATACCAACCTATTTTTCGAAATATGTCTTGCTCCAAAATAGCACCAAGATTCGCACTCTCCACAACCATCACACTTATTACTATCTGTTATAGCAATAAAATCACTATTAATAATCTGAGGAGAACCGCTTTTGAGAAATTTATTTAAAACCACGCAACAGCACGGACAACAATTACAGATAATGTAATAAAATTGAGGGCTCGGGAAATATATTAATTGATGAATTAAACCTCTTTTGTCGCAATCTTCTAGTAGTTCTAAAATTTCTTGTTTTGATACTTTTTTTAAGTTGTACGATTTATGAGGGATTTCGTACAACGATTTGCCAAATCCAAGATGAATACACGTATATAAGGGATGATTGCAATTAGGTTCGTTGTATTTACGCTGAACAGATCTACAATAACACCAACCAATTCCTGCGACATTAGAACGATTTAGTATTTCTACTACTTCTTGAGTAGGCAAAAATTTTGTTTCTAGATTAATATTTATATTCAGTGGAACAATTTTACCGCCCCATCTTCCTCTTAGAAAGTATTTATCAACAATACCCATCGAATATGTACCATACTTAACATCAATTCGTCTAAGAAACTCCAACAATGGAAATTCAAATAATCCAAATATACTTGAAAAAAGTTTACCAAGCGTTGGAATTCTTTTTAATAATAAATCAATTTTGGATTCAAATGCTCTAACTCGCATTTTCTATGGTTTCAATCGTGAAAATCATGTTTTACTAATCTTATTTAAACGAGAAAAATAAGATTTTAATCTATTCTAAATTATGGATTTATAATTTTTCAATGAAAATAAATAACATTAGTAAACCAAAATCTTAAATTATAATTTTTTTTTCATTATTTTATCTCATTCAAAAGTATGAAATTAAAAATTTTTAAAACGAATAGTATCTAAATTTTATTATAATCATAATTATAAAATCAAAAAATGTTTTATCAAAATTTTCACGAGGGAAAGATATGAGTAAAGACTCTGGAGGTCGAAAATGTCCGTATTGCGGGGCAATGCTTAAACACCCCTATTGGCAGCATGTTCAAACAAAGCACCCGAATGAATATGCTAAGAATGAGACATGGATCCAATTATATAGGGATTACACATTTTCTTGAATTTCTCAAGCCGGTAAAAATCCATGGGCATGTCTCAGGAAATGTCAATTATGGTCATTTCAGAATTGTTTAATCAAAGTACTGACGATATAAAATCATTTTTAGAAAAAAATAAAGCCTTATAATTTTCCTTTTTGTGTAAAAGTTCTTTATTTATATTTAGTTTTAATTTTTCTTGTTCTGTTAAAAGTCCTTCATTGTTTTGATTAAAAACCTGAACGAAATTAATCCTATAAATAGAAAATAAAATTTTTAAATAAAAAAAAGTATTATTAATTTGAAGGGATGAGGCTCGTGATTTCGCCCTGAACGGAGGATTTTTGGAAATCTGAGCTCACTCCTTCTCTCTTATTTTTGCGTTTAATTTGTTTTTATGTTTTTTAATTACGAGTATATTTATAATTCCAATTACTACAATAATGACATAGACATCATAACCTAGAATTGCTTCTTCTCCGCCGCCTCCGCCACCTCCGCCACCTCCACCTCCGCCACCTCCACCTCCTGATGGACCTGGGGCTGGAGCTACTGCTTTAGGATCTACACCTAAGTCTAATTCAAAATATTTATCTTTATGATTTAATTCAGAAATTGTCATATTCAACAAGATTGGATTTTCACCAGGCTCAACAAATATCGAAGTTAAGGAGATATTATATATGCCATTTCCAAGCTCAGTAATGTCATTTGACGGAACAGTATTTCCGTTCCACCAAGCGTGGATGGAAACCTCTGAAAGATCGATACCAATACTACTAGAGATATTAATTGATATAATAAATTCTGAGGTAGAAAACGACTGGGCAATTGTTTCTACAAATAAGCTTGGAGATGTTGGTAGATAATAGTTCAAGGAGATAATTGTACCAGTTCCTTCATCAATGATAAATAGTTCGTCGTTCCTAACTAATATGTTTGCTTTAATTAGATTAATATCACAATCAGAAGGAGTTATTCTTATTTCTCCAGCAGTGTTGAAATAGAGGTAGTTATCAGTAATATTATTACGATCACATCCGACTGATAATAATATCCCGTGAATTGAGTTCTGCTTTATGGAGTTTCCCGAAATCCTATTGTAATGACAAAACTGATAAAGCCAAATTCCTTGTCTAGTATTATCATTTAATATATTTCCCGAAATCGTATTATTTTGACATGACTCACGTAGATGAATCCCGTCATTTGAGTTCTGATTTATAGAGTTTCCCGAAATGATATTGTTTTCACACTGATGAAGTAGATGAATCCCGTTATCTGAGTTCTGATTTATGGAGTTTCTCGAAATCATATTGTTATCACACTGATAATATAGATAAATCCCGTCAATTGAGTTCTGCTTTATGGAGTTTCCCGAAATCATATTGTTATCACACTGAACATGTAGATAAATCCCGTTATTTGAGTTTTGATTTATGGAGTTTCCCAAAATAGTATTATTATTACAGTTATTAATTAACAAAATACCCTGATATCCATTGTTTGAACAGTTGTTATCAATTAAAGTTCCATTATTAGTATTTTCTAACTTAATTCCTGCCTCGTATAGGTTACTCCCCGCATTGTAAATCGTACAATTATTAATTGTAAAATAATCGTTCTTAGAATTTTCTATTAAAATTCCACTCCCCGAACCACCACAGTTAATTGTAACATTTTCAATTACATAGGGATTCCCAAAAGAACCATCTCCTTTTCGGCACCATGGTTGCGTTCGAGCCCATATCCAGTCATTAGCAGGATTATCTCCGTCAATATGAATTGGATTTTGATTGTTATTGTACCACGACTCTACTGGAGTTAAATTGTTATTATCATTATTCTTTTCTTCATTAATCTTTCCATCAGCATCATTAGAAGTCTGTATAGCGGTTAGGATGAGAATCATTCCTATTAATATCAAACTAATTTTAATTTTTGCTTTAGTTTTCATTTTAAAATCCATTTTTTCTTTTAGTTGTTTTTTAATTAAATTTGAATTTTCGAAATCTAAGCTCATACCTTCTCTCTTTTTTGTGTGTTTATTCTGGTTTTATACTTGTAAATCATGAATATAGTTATAATGCCGATTACCGCATTAATGAGGTAGAAATCGTAACCTGGAATTGCTTCGTCTCCATCGCCTCCACCGCTTCCATCGCCTCCACCACCGCCTCCACCGTCACCACCATTTGGTGGTGTAGAAGTATCTTTTATAACCGTAATGTCTGTATATCCAACATTTCCCGTACTATCATTTGCGTAAAATCTAAATATTATTAATCCTTCAGGCATTGCTTCCCAAGCTGTTTGATTAATTTTACCAATCAAATCGCACGTGTAATTTTTTGACCATTCCGTTCCGTTATATAATGCATACCATTTTTGATCTAATCCAACATGGTCAATTAAAAGAATAAATTCTGGAGAATTTGTTCCAAAAGGTTGCATATCATCAGGATCTTGTATATAAATCTGTGGTGGATCATCTTCATCTTCCCAAATTGGCAAATAATCCCGATTTCCCGCACCACCTGAAATTATATAGGGAGTATCACCAATGCCATCATCATTTTCGTCTACACCGCTATAATCTTCCCAATAATTACCCATTATGGTACTATTCCAGTAATTATTTGTGCGTGTATCGTTTGCGTTAACACTATTTCCAATAAAAGTATTGTTCCAGATAAAGTTGTTAATACTATTTGATATACAGATACCCCCATAAAAATTATCTGGATTTTCAGTCGTATAATAACCATTGTTATTTATAGTATTTTTTGTGATAATATTATAATTGCAATTAATACCTAAGTACATTCCACAATACTCGTTATTATTTGCTGTGTTTCCTGAGATGTTGTTATAATCACAATTAGCTCCTAAATAAATTCCACTATCCATATTATCATTTACAGTATTTCCAGTAATGTTATTATGATCGCAATTATGATTTAACCGTATTCCATTATCAATATTATTATTTGCAATATTTCCTGAAATATTGTTATAATCGCAATTTTCATCTAAGTACAATCCGTAATATGAATAACTCGCATTATTTCCCACGATATTATTATGATTACAGTTAGTATCTAAATATATCCCATTTCCTGAATGACTCGCATTAT
Source organism: Candidatus Hermodarchaeota archaeon (assembly GCA_048885945.1). Lineage (GTDB taxonomy): Archaea > Asgardarchaeota > Lokiarchaeia > Sigyniarchaeales > SOKP01 > LW40-45. The sequence continues at coordinate 11,903 of JBHLLE010000005.1, forward strand.
TTCCTATTATTTGGTTGTATTCACAATCATATAAGAATATTCTATAAGAGACTTGTGAAAAAGAACTTCCAGATAGTTCCAAATTAGAAATAATAGAGTTATTACAGCGAATTAGCATAATTTGTCCAGCATTTGTAAAATTATTTCCGTTTAATTCTTCCTTTTCTACATAATAATATATTTTTCGTCCACTTATAGTATTATTGGAATATATTTTATGTGAGCCAAAATTCAAATACGATCCTCCTTCTAATTTTATTCCAGCTTCAATTTGATTACCTGATATAACAATATCGTGACTATTTTGAATTTTGATACCATCAGAAAATGCTTCTATAGTATTATTTTCGATAAAAATATCGTGACTACCAGCTTGTAACACTATTCCTACAAGAGCAGCATATATTGAGTTATTCGTTAAAACATTATCTTGCGCGTTATCTATAAGCATTCCAAAAGCTACAATACTGGAACTAGCTATATTATTTTTGTGAACAATATTTCCATCACTACCATGCAAAAGATATATTGAAATCGTAAACATCCCACCGTTAATAATATTTTCGGAAATTGTATTAACAGCGCAATTACTTTCTAATTTAATACCCATATTAAAACCGGTAGCATATATTGAATTGTTTGAAATTTTATTATTATGGCAATTATTTCTTAAGTATATTTGACCATCAAGTGTATTCCCATTACTGTATGCGTTGTTTTCCGTGATATTATTGTAATTACAATTTATCTCTAGCGTGATTCCTGAGTCAGCATTGGAATATGCGGTATTGTTAAAAATGGTGTTGTTTTCACATGTATTTATTAGATGAATTCCAATATCGTTGCTATAACAATAATTGGCAGTTATATTTCCATCATCCGTATTTTCTAATCTTATTCCACTATCGGCATTGAAAACTGTGCAATTTTGGATAGTAAAATTCACATTCTTAGAATTTTCAATGAAGATTCCACTCCCCGAACCACCACAGTCAATAGATACATTTTCGATTACATAGGGATCTCCAAAGGAACCATCTCCTTTTTGGCACCATAATTGTGTTCTTGCCCAAGCCCAATCTTGAGAGGTATCCTCGTCAATATGAATTGGATTTTGATTATTGTTGTACCACGACTCTAGTGGAGTTAAATTGTTATTATCATTATTCTTTTCTTCGTTAATCTTTCCATCTGCATCATTAGAAATCTCTATAGCGGTTAGGATGAAAATCATTCCTATTATTATAAAACCTATTCTAATTTTTGCTTTAGATTTCATTTTAAAACCTTTTTTTTCTTTTAGTAGTTTTTTAATTAAATTTAAATTTCAAAAAAAAATTGAAATTTGATTAAGATTATTGATTCAACTTTTATATATAAATATGACGCAAAATTGGGGCAAATGTGATGCGAAAGTACAGCAAAGTTTTATAAAAAAAAATTGCTTATGGTTGAATAGAGAAGTATAATTTCATATTATATAATATATATGTAGAAAGATTTTGCCTACAATAAATAAATATAAGAATTAAATCGGAATTGACTAGTATGGCTAAGAAATCTAAAGAAAAATCTCGTAAAGATTATAATTATTACACATTGAATGTTCCGAATGAATTGAGAAATCTTTATAGTGCTTACATAGAAAAATATCCAAATTTAGGTTTTAAAAACGTATCTCAATATTTACTACATATTTTACAATCAAAAGCAGAAAAAATTATAAAAAATAATCCAGATCTGAAACAAATTAAAGATATAGATTAACTTCCAGAACTTATATTGTTCCGCAAAATGATAGATAAACAAAAAAAATCTATAAGATAATAACAACCTATTTTAATCTCTAAAATAATTAATTAATAAGGATATATTTTAGTTTAAAATTTATTCAAATTTAAGTGAAATTATAATAGGGATTATTTTTTTAAATATATTAAGAAAAAATCATTTCACATTGATTCGTTTATTATGGCCAAAAAACCTCAAAAAAAAACCCGTAAAGATTACGATTATTACACGATGAATATTCCCAATGGGCTCCGAATCTTGTTTGAAGCGTACATTGCGAAATTTCCTAATTTTGGATTTAAAAGCGTTTCTCAGTATATTTTGCATTTGTTACAAATGAAAGCCGAAGAAATAATTCAAAAAAATCCCGATTTGAACAAGATTGAAGAAATTACGCTCTCCTCTGGAACTTACATCTTGCAAGAAGATGGAAAGTATCAAAAATTGATAGGAAAAGATAAATTTTTGGAAAAAATTGAAGACATGTGGGATGGAAAGTCATCGGAAGAGGAATGAAATCAATAGTTAAGTTTTGATTGAATTTTTAAATTGCTTTCTTTATATGATAATAGCTTTATCAAGTATTAATTCTAATATTTTCTGATTATTATTATCAGTGCTTATTATAATCATCCAATATAGTTAATTTTATATACAAATTATACAAATATGAAATTAAAATATAATATTAGTTAATCCATAATAAGCACTTCTAAATCCCAGTGTTATAATCTTTATATCTGTAAACTCGAAACGATTAATTAATTGTATTTAATAATTTAGAATCCCTATTGTGATGAAATTACTTGAAGAGTACTAAGATAATTGAAAGGAATACATTAATTCTAACAATAATGCATCTAAATGTAATAATTACTTTTCTGTGCGTTTTACTATACTTTTATTTGACTAAATTTCAAGAATTCATTACATGTTTCACATCATCTTACTATTCCAATTATTTAATTTTATTCATAATTATATTGATATTAAAAATCATACTTTCGGAATATTTTGTTCATTTTTTTTTCCTAAAATGGCTTAATAAAAATGAAAAACATCTCATTGATATGCCCTATTTACTAGGGATTTTTTTTTTCTTATATACATACGCCCAAATCTTTGATTTCGTATTTTATCTCTTTTACCTTAATCCTAAAATATTTAGAATTGATCTATTTACTATAGTTAGATTTAGATATATTTATTCAATCATAAATGTTATTCCACTTTGTTTGCTTGGATTATACCTTTATATGTATAAAAAGAATCTTAATAAATCCTATTTTAAGATAATAAAGAAAATCAGAAAAAGAATTTTGTTCATTTTACCCATATATTTAATTTTTTGGATTCCTTTTCTATACTTTCTAAATAACGTCTATTTAATTCGATTTATATTAATTGGATTATCAATTCTATTTTTTTTAATAGTTTGGATTTTTTATCAAGCACACCGAGGGAAAATTTTACAAGATATCAATTGTCTTGTAATATGTTTAGGATTTTCTTTATATTCTATATCTCAAATGTCTTTTCCAATCTTAGCTGTATTATTAAATTTTCTTATTCCTGATGGAGAAGTAGTCAGTGGAGTAATTATGGAAATATTTGGTTTTATCTCTTTTATAATTGTTTTAATTGGCTTTAAAACTAAAGCAAAATACCCTTAGTAAACTTTAGTTAGAAATTTATAGAATTGAGGTTAATATTAAAATGAAGAATAATAATAATATAAGGATAAAATATTGGTTATTAATCTCTTTATATTGGTTTTCGAAATAATTATTTATCTACTTGCTTTTTTTATAAAAAAAATGTATTAATTTGAAGAGATGAGGCTTGAAAATTTACCTAAATTTGGAATAATCCCAAAATCTGAGCTCATTTCTAAGCTTTTGATTTCTCATATCGTTTCTTCTTACACTATTTTCTTTTATATTTCTTTCACATTAGGGGGATAGATGGACGTTTATTTTTTATTCAATTATAAAAGCTATATGATCTCTTTCTTCTTTAAAATAGTTACCACCGTAATTATCCCCGCATTTACAGCAACGCCTGCTATTATTATTAAAGGAATGATTAAGCTTCCCGCATCCTCTTGTTTCTTCTTATCATCGTCGTCACCACCACCATTATATGATGGAGAAGTATCCTTTTCAACTAATTCTATCTGAATCAAATTCATACTCTCGATATTACCTCCCAGATCTACCGCATAATACGAGATATTATAAATACCAAGTGGTTGACCAATTAAGTTAAATGAGTCTGTATAAACTTGCCAACCAGTACTATTAATATTGTACATTATTTGGGAAACTCCAGAAATTAGATCATCAGCATAGATTTCAAACATTGTAGTGTCAATAGTAATATTAGTTCCACGATAAGGAGTAAATTTAATAGATGAATTGGGGGGGAAAGTATCAATTGTAAAAGATCTTGGTAAAGATTGGTATTTTGTACCTATTGTGTCGTTTCCAAAGACTTGAATTGTATGAAATCCTTCAGCAGGTATAGAAATTGTAGTATTTCCTAAAATGGTCGTGTTTGCCTGTCCATCTAGAGAGTATCCCATCCAATCGAGATTGTCATTATTTTCAAAACTGAGTAGAATACCTTCATTAAGATTATCTCCTAAAGTATAATCAGCATCCCAAGAAACTCCAACCCCATCCACATAAGTATAATAATCTGTATATGAATCGTTTGAAAGCCACAAGAAAGCATATGCATGGGTGCGTTGATATGATCGGGCACTTAATTGTCCTGAGTCTATACCGTCAATAATCACTTTCCAGCTTGCAAATGGAGAAGAAGGAAGCCCCATATATGTTGGCGCGTTAGCACATCTAAAATGAACGGTGACTTGGTACCAAGTATTATTCTGTGGTTGAGCTACATTCGGAACATTTAAATCGGAAGTGCTAGGTCTGTGCTTCCAATAACCATCTTGTATGCTTAAATGCAAAATACTAATATAGGGTGGCGATCCTCCCGTTCCACTGACAGCAAACATAGTAGTTTTTGTAGTATCGTTGGTTCTTATCCAAAATTCAATGGTACCATATGTTTGTAGTTGTGAAAGCGATTTATTCAAAAATACTCTATCCATATTTTCCGAGTCGTAAAGTTCTACAACTCTTCGATGATCGCCTAAACCGTCAATTACTTGAACTGAACCCCCGTTTTCATAGGTTTCAAACTCATTTGGATTTGAGCCTATTTCGTCATTTTCAAACCCATAAGTCGCAGGATAATATCCACTCATTGGATTTATATATGTTTCATTTTCGGGTGTAATTATTATGATCTCTGGATCTGAGGTTTTAATATTATTTTTATCCTCAATATCAATGCTACTGTTAATGTCTTCCTTATCATAGCTGACACTTCGGTCGGATGTTATTAATGATACGAAAAATATTCCTAAACAAATTAGAAATATTATACTTTTTGTTTTGGATTTCATTTTTTGTCGTCCATATTTTTTGATAAAATTGGAATGTAATACAATATTCACTTTTTTTTATAAATCTTTCACTAAGACGTCGTATTGGAAATAAAAAATTATATGTTCAAACAATGTAGAAATCTCAAAATCAATCGAACTGAGACTATTTTTATTTAATTGGATTTTTTATTCTTTTAAGAGTTTATCAAATCGTTTTGGAAAAAACCAATTCCTTATAATCTTCCTTTTTGTGTAAAAGTTATTCGTTAATATTTATTTATACCAATATCTCTCTTTTTGTAATATTCTGAATCTTTTTCACTTCCATCAATAGAATTCTTAAAGAAAATATTATTTATATCAATTTTAAAATTAGAAATATTCAGAATTAAATTCTTCGATAGCTTCAAACGCAGCAACAATATTTTGAGGCGGGACATCTGGTAAGATATTATGGACAGCACTCCACACAAACCCCCCTCCAGGAGCGAAAATTTTAAGCAATTCTTTTACGTGTTGTTTAACTTCTTCAGGGGATTTCCGATTAAATACGTAACGAGTATCAACACCACCCCCCCAAAAGGTAAGATCGTCGCCAAAATTTTCTTTTAAATGTTTAGGATCCATATTATTTGCGCTTAATTGTACGGGATTGAGAATATCTATTCCCGCTTCTATTAAATCGGGTATTATAGGTGTAATTGAACCACATGAGTGAAAGAAAATCTTCATTGAACTATGTTTCTTAATAAAATCGCATAGTTCTATATGGTAAGGTTTGATAATTTTTCGATAAATTCTTGGAGAAATAAGAGGACCTTTATTCTCTCCTAAGTCGTCTCCTATTCGAATGATATCCACAACATCTCCTATATAACTAAAAATGACTTTTAAAGTAGTAAGTTGGAATTCCATTAACATATCCAAGAATTTTTCAACTTTAGAAGGGTATTTTATTAAATCAATTAGAAATTTGTCTAATCTCCTAAAATAACTCCCCAATTCAAAAATTGAGCCTCCGCTATTGATTACAATAGTTTTATTAGTCTCTTCTTTTAATTTTATTGCGTTAGCTCTTAATGTTTTCCAAAATCTTCTTTGCCCTATATTGCTAAAAGGAGGAATGAGTAATGCTGCTCCTAATATCTTACTTAACATTCTCTGGAATTCTGGATAATCGCTTGGATAATCTTCAAGACTTGGATAATAAGATTGGTCAAGAACTAAAGCATTTTTCGACATACTACCAAGGACCGTACCATCGCGATGAAGAACGTCGTAAGAATCATCTGGATTGTGTCTTGGTTGGAACCAATTAGGAAATTGAGCGTCAATACCATTAACGTGGACATCGTACCAGTCCTCGTCGCTTGTATTAAAGGTTCTCCCTACATCTAAAACGTCAACATTATATAAATCAACGATGTTGTCCTCTACTTGAGCTAATTGTTGTATGAGATCGTAAATTCTTGTATGTCCTGTTGTAATTCCTAAGTGTTTTTTTAAATTATGATACGCAATCGCAGAAATACCGGTTACTGCTGTAGCACCAAGGTCAATTGGTATTCTATCCGGCTCCCTATGGTTTATACTCGCAAATACTCTTTCTCTTGAATTCATTATTTTTTTATCGTTATTTTAATTGACTTTTAATTTTTAATTAAATAAATCTTTCAAAAACAATTAATATTAACTATTAAAGGAAAAGAAATCTAATTTTAAAGATATAAGGCTCTAAAATAAAATAGATTATCATAGAATATCTATAAAAAAATAAAAAGAAATAGGATAAAATCAAAATATTAAAATTTTCAGTTCTATATTAAATTAGAATTCTTCTTCGTCTTCAGTTAAGAGACCCGCTTGTTTTAGTAAATCTTCAACGGTATCTCTAGTTTTAATTACTTGTTCATTTTCGGTAAGATTTAACTTTTCTATTATAGAATCAGAAAATTCCATGAATTTTTTAATGGATGATGAGGAAAATTCTTTAACCTTTTCGGAGGTTTCATCAATAAAGTTCTTTCCAGATTCTCCGAAAACATTCTCAACAAATCCACCAAAGGCTGAATTTAACTTGTCTATTATATTTTTCTTTTCTTCTCCTTCTTCACTCATAATTATTCAACTAAGTTTTGTTTATTGTATTGTATTTTTAAAAAAAATTCAAACTTTATT
>JBHLLE010000006.1:0-17680 GCA_048885945.1 Candidatus Hermodarchaeota archaeon
TAATTTGTTCAATTGCATATCCTGCGTGAACAATAACATATTTCCCAATCTCGGGGTCTTGTATTAATGCTATAATGACATTCTGTTTAATTCCATCAAAATCCACTAATGCGTTATTTCCATCTATGTTAACGATTTTTCCGGGAATAGCAAGGCACATAATAATTCTATTTGATTTATTTATTAATAATTAATTTTGATAAATTCATAAAAGTAAATAAAATTAATTTTTATACGAAATAATTATTTAGAACCTAGTTTTATAAATCTAAATAACATAGTATATTAATAAATTTCTTAAATACAAAATAAACAAAGAGATGGGGTACTATGGACTTTAAAATAAAGTTAGAAAAATTGAAAGAGTTCCCAAATACTAAATTATTAATAGTAATTACGTTGCTTGGTTGTATTTCATATTTCTTTATGACATTCGTTGTCTTTGCACCTATAGAGCTAGACTTAAAGGGACGAACAGGGTATGGTGTTTTCGAATTTGAATTAGCTTGGACTTCAGAAAATGTAAATAAAATTTTTAACGCATGGGGTCAAGATGGTAAAAATAAACAATTACTTATGACGATAATCGATTTTTTATATATTCCTGCTTATGTAGCATTCATAGCAGGGTGCTTATTACTTGTGACTCGTAATATAGAAGGAAAAGCTCAGGAAATTGGTTTATATATGACATTAACTCCTGTCTTCTCAGGAATATTTGATGTTATCGAGAATGTAAACCTAATTTTAATGCTGATTGATGATATGTTCGTTTGGTCGATATGTCCATTCATGGCATCGCTATGTGCAACCATTAAATTTGTTTTGTTATTCATAGCTATAATTTCTTTTATCTTAGGATTAATTGTGTTAATCGTTCAAAAATTGAAATAAGATTTAAAGGGAATTATTTGAATTTTTTTTTCTTTAATTAATAACTCAATTAAAAGACAAAAGAATAAAATAAAAAAAATAAAAAAATTAAAGATTAGAAATTTTAGGTTAATCAATCTAATTTAGATTTCCTTTTTCAATCTTGTTCGATGAAATTTAAGACCAATATCATCCGCACTAATTCCCATTGCTAATGCTAATATTTCTGTTAAGTATAAAACAGGAATATCGAAATTTGACTCAAATTTCTTGTTTAGATCTCGCTGTTTAGTATCAAATTGTTGGAAGCAGGCAGGACAATTAACACAGATAACATCTGCGCCAGCTTTACTCACGCTGGTTAATTTTTTCTTAAGTATTTCGTCTCCATAATCAGGATAAGCTCCAGAAACAGCTGATCCACAACAAAGCACTTCCTCTTCGTAATCAACTACTTGAACACCTATAGCAGCAAGAATCTCTTTTAGATTTTTAGGTCTCATAGGATCATCAGCTTCCATCCATTCAGCAGGTCTCATATAATGGCATCCAGGATGAACAGCAACTTTTAGATCGCTTAACTGTTTAGTAATTGATCCTTTTACTTTGTCTAAGTTTTCTTTTATAACATCAACAAAGTGTTTAACATCACTGCTTCCTTTAAATTCTTTACCAATCTTTGCTAATTCAGCATTAACTTTGTCTTTCTTCAAACTATCGTGCTTTAATTGATGTTGTACTCCACGTAAAGTGTTAGTGCATCCATTGCATAGAGAAATAATTGGTTTTCCTTCAGCTTCAGCTAAACATAGATTTCGAGCTCCCATTACTAACCAAGCATCATTATCAAATGATTTCATGCCAGTTGGATCTGGGCAGCAAGCAAATGGAGCTTGAGAGGTTTCCACACCAATTTTTTCTAATACTTTTCTTGACGAAGCTTCAATAAAAGGAATTCTATTTCCTATCGTACATCCTTCAAACATTTTATATTCTGTCATTTTTGTCTACCCTCTGTTATTTTAATTTTTTATCTGCTCCTATATTTTTTAATAAAGATTGTATTTCGTTGACATCAGGTGCAGCTACAGCGGGTAATCCCATTTGTTGTCTTCTACGCTCAATAGCAGGTTGAGAAGGAATTGCTTTTCCATTTTCAAATATTGCTTTAGCTTGACCATAGATATTTTCAGGAGCCTCTCCCTTAGCAGCACTTTCGTTTTTTAAGAAGCTAAATACTTCAGTTAATTCAATATTCTGAGGACATACCTCATCACAGGTATCACATACAGTACAACCCCAGATTGCTAGTTTATCAGCTCCAAAAATAGCATCTTTATAACCTAAAAGTGCGTTAAGAATGTTTGCTCTAGGACTATAGCCTCCTTGACTATAAAAATCAATAGTTACTGCTGAAACAGGACAGTTATCGGTACATCTACTACATTGATAGCAATATTTTATTACTTCAGATCCAATATGGAAATCCATAACCTGTTTTCTAAATTCAAAATCTAAAGACATTTTTTATCACTTTTTTTTTCGATTATTATCATTTTCTTTTTTATTCATTTAGTTGGTTTTAACCCGGGCAAGGGCAGTCATATCCAATCTAAGATTTTCATTGGATATTTCATCCTAAACCAACATGCAACTTACGAGAGTAAATTTCTTTCCCGTCCTCATCAACTACTGTGACATGGGCGGCACACGATAGTCAGCAATCAAAACAGCGGACTATCATTTCTAAGACATTTACTACTCCTTCTGGTACATCACTCATTTTGTTTATCACTCGTAATTTATATTATACATTTAGTTTATTTTATCCAAGGATCTGGTAATTTTAATCCTTCTAAGGCTTTGTCTTCGAAGACCTGCTTAGCAACATGCATTAAAGTCTTTTCAATACCTGCGATGTTATGATTTGTTGCAACTAAGAGATTGGCTTTCTTACAGATTCCATCTGCATCCGAGAAGATGTGATATAATAATATCCCTCGTGGGGCCTCAACTAAACCAACTCCATCTGCTTCTCGTGGTTCTACATCTAAAGTCTTACAGTCAGGATTACACACATCAGGATCTTGCAATAACGTAGCAATTACTTCTATTGATTCGACTAATTCAATCAATCTAGCCCAATGATATGCAAAAGTATGGTGTGGAACATTGCCAATTTTTGCTCTCATTGCTTGTAATGCTTCATCTGCTAAAGGTGTAGCCATTTTATCTGCTGCATTGATCATTGCTAACGTGTTTGCACGATAAATACCCTCAGGATATCCAGCAGGCTTATAATACATGTGAGTTGCATAAGAATGTTTAGGAATATGTTCACCTAAGGCATCTAAATATTTTTGTGGTGCATAATCAAATTTCTCTCCATCTGGAGAGACTATTCGAAGATCCCCTTCATAGATGTCATGAACGCCATTCTTACTCATTCCCGCATAATATGTAGGAACCACTCCCACATTAGCGACTACATCCCAATAATCTTCAACCACTTTTAATCCGATTTCAACCGTCTTTTTTGACCATTCCACTTGATCTTCAATTTGTTTAAGAAATTTATCTCGTACATCTTCGTCTAAGGCTTTTTTCATCCCACCTACAATAGCGGAAATAGGATGGACAGATTTACCACCAATAGCAGCACATAATTTCTGCCCAAAATCCATCATCTTTAAAGCCATAGCCCCTACATCAGGCATTTGATTAATTACGTGAACTACATTTCTTAAGGCAGGATCTGCCATAGGTCCAAGTAAGAAATCAGGAGCCGCTAACGCATAAAAGTGTAATGCATGTGAACTATACTGTTTTGCGTTCATAATTAATTGACGCAATTTACGGGCGGGTTCAGGAATTTGAACACCCCACGCATCTTCCACAGCTTTAGTAGGAGCTAGATGATGAGGAATCGGACAAATACCACAAATTCTAGGAGTAATTCTTGGAATATGTTCACAATATCGTCCTTCTACAAACTTTTCAAAAAATCGTGTAGAGGTAATATTGAATTGAATATCTTGTACCGTTCCATCGTCTCCCAATTTAATATGTAATCCACCATGTCCTTCTAATCGAGTGACTGGTTCTACTTCTATTTCTTTTACCATTTTATTTTCCTCCTAACGATAATTTTTATTAGCCGCTAATGTGAACTTTTCAGAAAATCCAATCTTATCTTTAATCTGAGAAAGAAGTTGATCTTTTGATAAAGCTACATTAAAGCTCTTCGTTACAATATCAGCAAATCGCTCTGCCTGATCAACATTCCATTCCGTCTGACCATAACAACCAGAACATGGAGAGTTGACCCTCATACATAAACCACCACAGCCAGCTTTTGTTATTGGTCCCGCACAAAGATATCCTTGCTCAATAAAGCAATCATCTATATTAGGAAGTCCCTCGTAATCTCGCTTTACTTTCTCCATTTTCATTCTACCTCTAATTCTAGGGCATGTGTCACATACAGTAGAGATTTCTGTGAAGTCTCTATTATCTCTTAAATAACCCATAATTTTATTTGCAATTTCGGTAGTAGTGGGAGGTAAGTTAGCAAGAGGTGTACTAGGTGTTCCTTTCTTTTTAACTTGCTTTAAGATATCTCCAGACAGATCAAAACCTGCCATTAACGGAACATTTAGGAATAAAGCTAAGAATTCGTATAAACTCTTTTTATCACCAGAACTAATAGAACTAATATTACTCGCCATAGAATTTAATTTCTCGGATTTACTATCAACGGTTTTAGCTGGTCCCATACAACCGACGCATGGGTTTCCTTCACTTGTACATTTTAAAGAGCATCCCATACTTGTGATAGAGCCAAAGCACAAAATACCTTTGTCAAGTAAACAACCACTGTCTTTAAGAGCACATTCATTACAGAACGCAAGCTCGTTCATTGGTTGAGGTTTTTGACCTAGTAAAAATTGTACTGCACTGATAATTGCTTCAGGTTTAGGAGGACAACCCGCGATATAGGCGTCCACCTGAATAACTTCGTCTAAAGGTACAATTTTACTAGCAAAACCAGGTACATGTTCTTTAGGTTCACCAGCAGTATCTTTATTGGTAATTGATTCTGTTTCTTTAAACTTTCTGGAAATTGCTTCTTCAATAGGCCATTGATTAGCTAATCCATGAACGCTTCCATAGCAGGAACAACTTCCGAATGCGATGATTAATTGGCATTTTGCTCGCATTAATTTTGCATTTTCGACATCTTCATTAGTCCTAAGACTACCTTCTACAAATCCAACAAGTATGTCACCGTCAGGTCTGGCTTTCAACGAATCATGTTTGAAGTCTACAACAGCTGGCCAATATACAATATCCAATGCTGGAAGTACCGGTAATAAGCCTAAATTTATACTTAAAGGAAATACCCTAATAATGTGCATTTAATAGGCTTTGATGGCAACCCCAGCAATCAGAACTTTGCATAAAAGCTACTTTTACAGCCATTTTATTTATCACTTTTTTTTAATTTTTTTTATTGGTTTTTTTTAGATTTAAATACGTATTCATCTTAAAAAAATAAGATGTGTTTATTTATTCACTACATTATTAAAAACTTCTGATAAAGAGAGAATAGAAAAGGGTTTTATAATAAATTATGAATAAATATTCAGAAAATAAATTAAAAAATTCTAGTTATTATTTATAATATTTATAGTAAATACTACAGGTCCCTTCTGATGAAACCATGCATGGCCCAATAGGATTAAGGGGTGTACATCTCTCTCTAAATAATTTGCATTCGTTTGGGTAAATCTTTCCAACCATTACCAAGTGACATGAACAACCAGGAGGAATATCTAAAGCATTATCTATTTTTATATCAAATTTTTTATTAGCGTCAAATTCTTCATATTTTTCTCTTATTGCTAGGCCACCATCTAGAATTCTTCCAATACCTCTCCATGGTGAAGAAACAGGTTCAAAAACATCGTTGATAATCTTTTGAGCAATTTTATTACCCTCTGGTTTTACAACTCTGGAATATTCATTTAGCGTTTCATATTTTTTATCTATAAATTGTTTTAAAAGCATGAGAATTGCAAGTAAAACATCATTTGGTTCAAAACCAGCTATAACATTAGGAACTTTATACGCATCAGAAAACAGTTTAAACGGCTGAAGACCAATAATCGTACTTACATGCCCAGGTGAAATAAATCCGTCTATATTTAATTGCGATTGTGAAATTAAAAGTTCTAAAGCTGCAGGAATTAATTTATGGGCGCATATTACTGAAAAGTTTAGAGGGGGTTCAGATATTAACTCGTATCCAACTAAAGGCACAGTTGTTTCAAATCCAATTGCAAAGAAAACAATTTCCTTATGAGGATTTTCTTTCGCAATTTTAATTGCATCATTTGGACCATAAACAATTCTTATATCCGCACCTTGAGCTTTAAGTTCGGCTAATGAAATATTAGAAGCAGGAACACGAATCATATCTCCAAATGTTGCGATAATTGTATCATTTCTCTTACCTAGCTCAATTGCTTTATCAATATCTGCTGCTGGACATACACAAACTGGACATCCAGGTCCAGAAACAATCTCAAGATTTTCCGGTAATAATGTCCTTAACCCGTATTTCGAAATAGTATGTTCATGAGTCCCACATACATGCATAAATTTAACAGGTTTTCCAATTTTTTTAATTAATTGGTTGATTCCATTTATTATCTTATCAGTAAATTCTCTACTTCTTAAAATATTAATTCCAGGAACATCCATTTTACTTTTCCATACTTTTTTCTAAATCTTCCTCGGCAACCCATGTCGTAAAAGCATAGTCACCAATATTACATTTAAATACTCTATCCATATGGGTCATAAATCCCAATCCATGGTCAGGGTCCCATTTACATTTGAATTCATAACCAACATACGCTATATTATCCTTAAATACATTAAGCAGATGGACGAGATCTAGTTGTATTAGATTTTTAAACTGATTCATATCTTTTACATCGGGCATGAACTCATCCGCCTCTTTTCCCTCATATCCATAGAGTGGTTTAAGTTTTTCGTATTTTTTCATCAGAGAATTCATGATATTTTCATGCATAACTTTTTGATTTTGAACAGTGTAATAATAAGCATTAATATATTCTTGAGTTATCTCTAGAGTATCAAGGAGGATATTATCACCCCCAACTGTTACTTGAGGAGTATCAAAAAGACTTTTACTGCCAATAATTCGATAATATTTCCAAATATCTAATTCTATTGGTCCCATCCACCCATAATTTTCGCTAAATTTTATATTTGGTATGATTTTCTTCTGATCGTTCATTTGGTATTACTTTTTATATTTAATTTAGTTATTAATATATATATGAATTATATTTAACATATTCTAGGAATGGGCTCTCCTAAAGGTATGTCTATGAAACGAGTTCCTCCTACTAGAGTTTTTAATAGTACTTTTTTTGGATTTTCTGCTAAAACCTCGCCAATAATTTTTGCATCTTTTCCAATTTCTGTTGATTTTATCTTTTTTAATATACCATCTGCATATTTAGGATCGACAGATAAAAGAGCTCTTCCTTCACAGGCAATATTATAAGGATCTAGCCCAAGCATATCGCATATTGCTCTTACTTGTTTTTTTATTGGTATTTTTTCTTCTTCGATTAAAATACTAACATTTGACTTAGAAGCCCAATCATTAAGAGCTCCAGCAATGCCACCTCGAGTTGGATCTTTCATTGCATGAATATGATTTTCTTGAATATTATCTTTAATTGAATTAATAACCTCTAGAAGAAGCCCAACATCAGATTTTAAGTCTGTAGAGATATTAAGCCCTTCACGTGAAGCCATAAGCGCAGTTCCGTGATCTCCAATTGAACCAGTGATAATTATTTTATCCCCTTGTTTAAGATTTTTATCTTCAATTTTAATATCCTTAGCTTTTAATCCGATTCCGGTTGTTGCGATTATTACCTCATTAAGAGTCCCTCGAGGCATAACCTTAGTATCTCCTGCAATAATAGCAATTCCTGCTTTTTCAGCTGTATTATTAAAAGATTTAATTAATTTTTCCAGAACTTCAAATTTAAAACCTTCTTCAATTATAATTATGGAAGTTAGCGCTAAGGGAGTTGCACCCATCATTAGAAGGTCATTTACCGTTCCAATTACGCTTAAGCTTCCTAAGTCTCCCCCTGGAAAAAAAAGCGGAAAGACTGTATGTCCGTCTGCAGTTACAACAATTTCTTGGTTATAGTTTTTTAATGGAATTGTAGCACCATCGTCAAGCTCAGCTACGCCAATTCCGCTATTAACATTTTTATATACAATATCTTTAGTTATAAAATCGATTAATTCTCCTTGTAAAAGCCCTCCAGCACCATGAGCTAATCGAATAACTTTTGAGCTGCCTTTCTGTTCCATAGATAAATGAAAGTATTTAAAATTATAAGAATTTAGATTATAATAAAAAACCGAGAAATATCAAATTGCAATTTTAATATAAATTAAACCTTTAGAGAATCTTTTTAAGAGATTCCATAGAATCTAATGCTACTTTATAGGGATCTTTATTCCATAATTGTTCATTAAATAATTCTAACGAAATCCATTTATTATAGCCAATAGATTTCAATTTATTTAAAAACATCTCAAGATTAAAAAATCCTTGGCACGGTAATACTCGATTAGAATCTTGCAATTCCTTAAATGGTTTTTCTATAGCATCGTTTATGTGTATTAACCATATCTTTTCAGGGGGAATATGATCTAACTCATTAATTGAATGTTCTCCTATGAAATAATGAAATGTATCAATTACGAGCCCCATATCAGGTAATTCTTTATTATTAATAATTTTTAATGCCATCTGTATTTTCCTTACTGAACAGTTAGGAAAACCTAAAGGCTCAAAACCAATTTTAAAGTTATAATCCTCAGATAATTTTGCAATTATTTTTAATCTGTTAATTGTCTTACTTATAATCGTGTTATCGTCTATATTTGGATCTTCAAGAAAACTAGGGACTGCTATAATTAATTCACAACCAATTTGATTCCCAATCTTCATAAGCTGTTCCGTATACTTTAAAATTTTAATAAATTCTCCTTCTGAACATAGCGAAAATAATTCAATTGCATTAAAACTAATGCATTCAAGATTATTCTTTATTAGAATATGTTTTAATTCGCTAATAGAATGATTCTCTAAATATGAAAAAGTTTCATCTCTTCTTAATTCAACTCCATTAAATCCGGCTTTAGATACAGAGTCCAAAAAAACCGAGGTTGAGGTTTTCATCAAAGTAGCTTGGTTAATGGCTAATTTCATTATAAACTCTTATTCTTATTTTAAAAATTAATCAAATCACTTATGAGTAAAATATACACAAACAAAAATTATTAATTCATTTATAATTCTTACAAAAATTAAATAATTCTATATATAGCTTTATTTAACAAATAATATCATAATTCTATTCTTTAAAACTAAAAACAATTGATTTATATAACTTTAGGTTTTTAATTACTTGAATGACTGAGAAAACAGTAGAAATCAATATTACAGGTATAGTTCAAGGTGTTGGATTTCGACCCTTTCTATTTAATTTGGCAAGAAAAAATGGGCTAAAAGGTTATATTCTCAACAGAGGAAATGCAGGTGTAAGGCTTGTATTACAGGGTAGGGACGAGATTCTAAAAGATTTTTTGAATAAAATTGAAATAGAAAGACCAAAAATATCTTACATTGAGAATATTGACATAAAAGAGTTATATTCTGACAACATTTTTAGCGATCTAAAAATAAGAAAAAGTGAAAAGGGCAGAGGCATAAGTTTAACTCTCCCCCCTGATATTTCGATTTGTGACGATTGTCTAAATAATATGAAAGATTCAAAGATCTCTAAATATTATAAATACCCATTTATTGCGTGCGCTGTATGTGGTCCAAGGTTCACAACTGTGAGAGAACTTCCATATGATAGAGAAAGATCAACAATGATAGAATTTCCTTTTTGTGATTCTTGTCTTAAAGAGTATTCAGATTTTAACAATCGAAGATTTCACGCTCAGACTTTTGCGTGTGCTGTATGTGGCCCGAATTATCAATTATATAATAAAAAAAGAGAACGGATTAATCGAAATTCCATCCATGATATTTTGAACGAAACGGCAAAAAGAATCAATAATGGTGAAGTTGCAGCTATAAAAGGGATTGGAGGAGTCCATTTAGTTTGCTTAGCAGACAATGATGAGATTATTTTAAAACTTCGAGAAAGGAAAGGTGGGAGGATGTATAAGCCTTTTGCTTTAATGATACCTAACCTTAATGTTATCGAAGATTATTTAACGATCTCAGAAAAAGAACGAGAATACTTAGAATCGTTTCGTCGACCTATAGTTTTACTAAATAGAAAAAATTTGAGCAATGAATTTCCCATAAGTAATCTAGTGGCTCCTGGTTTAACTAGTGTAGGGATTATGCTTCCTTATTCTGGAATTCACTACTTATTATTTGATTATATAGGAAAAAAACCTCTTGTATATACCAGTGGAAATAGATCAAATATACCCATGGGATTAAATAATGAAAAAATATTTGAACAATTAGGAACTTTAGCTGATTTTTTCTTGCTTCATAATCGAACTATACACCAACGAGCAGATGATAGTGTTTTAAGAGTTCATGACGATAAGACAAAAATTATAAGAAGATCCAGAGGATATGTACCAGAGTATCTTCCTTTACCATTTGAAGTAAATATTCCTGGTGCTATAGCAACTGGCCCCGAATTGGCCACAACGGGCGCCGTTTTGAGGAGAAATCGTATATTTCCCACCCAACATATAGGAAATGTTACACACCTCGAAACATACGATTTTTTAAAAGATGCGATTATTCATATGAAGAATTTACTACAGATTAAAAATTCTGAGATTAAATTCATTGCCTGCGACGCACATCCTTTATTTATAACAACTAAGTATGCTAAAGAGTTATCTTTAGAATATAAAGTACCTTTTTATCCAATTCAACACCATTTCGCCCATGTTTTGGGATTAATGGCAGAGAATAAAATACTACAATATGAAGAAATCGTAGGGATTAGTACCGACGGTGTTGGATTTGGAGATGATGGAAATGTTTGGGGTGGCGAGATATTACTAAGTTCGTATAGTGGCTACGAAAGATTAGGACAATTAGAGTATCAACCTATGATTGGGGGTGATCGGTGTACAAAATATCCTGCTCGAATGGCAGCTTCAATTATTCTTAAAGCAAGGGGTATAGAGGAATCAAATACATTATTCAATAAATTAGGATTAAAAAACGATTTAGAATATAAAGAAGCTGAACTAGGAACAATAATTTCCCTATTTGAAAAAGCAAAGAATCAATTTCCAAACGAAAATATTCCATTATCAAGTTCAACTGGTAGAATCTTCGATACAGTATCATATTTGTTGGGAGCTTCAAAAATTAAAACCTACAGAGGAGAACCCGCTATGAGACTTGAAAGTTTAGCTATAAAAGGCGATGCGAATAAAATTAGGCTGCATGTTGATTTTGAAAGAAAAAATCGTAAATGTATAATTAATACAACAGATCTCATTTTAAATATATTAGACTTGTTGAATAATTCGAAAAATCAACTAAAAGATATAGCTGCTAGTTTTCAAAAAGCAATTGGAAAAGCTTTTGCGGATGTTGCAATTAAAATTGCTCAAGAAAAGGATATTAAGAAAATAGGGCTAACTGGAGGAGTTGCATATAATTATTCCTTCTCAAACATTATTAAACAGACTATTGTTAAGGAAGGCTTTCAATTTTTAGAGCACGACCTTATACCTCCGGGAGATGCAGGAATAAGTACTGGTCAGCTAATAGGGGGTATTTTCAATTATTATAATGAAAATAGAATGTAGCAAAGTCTGATAAAAATTTAAATATCTTAATCAAAATTTATTTGATATTAAGTAAAGTTCTTATTTATTCTAAAATTAAACTGAAATTATACTTTAATGTGGGTTGAAATATTATGAGTAAAGATTTAGAGTTCATCTACAAAGAAGAATATTGGTATATAAGTGGTTTTTTAAACAACATACTCGTAAATAGTGCCCAAAAAAGCGTTGAAATAGAAAACCTAATTAAAAACGAACTTAAGAATTTAAAACCAGAAGATATTTTTCGCCAAGATTTAAAAGACGATATAATTGAAATGGTTAATAACATATCTCTAAAATGTTCTTGGGTTCCTTTCTTAAAGAATTTTCCTTATAGAGACGAAAATTCTGAGAGGTCATTTAATTCACTAGGCTACTTTCAATTTGATGTAGAATATTATAAAGATAATCTGGAAAAAAAGAAAAAGATTGTACCTCTACTAATACAACAAGTTCCTTATATTGTATTAAATATTTTAAAACAATTTAGCAACAAGCCTGAAAATAAAGGGATCTATCTTGATACAGAAAGTCCTATGTATGTCTTTGTTACATCTAATAAAACCAACGGTGCTGAAATTCCATGGAATAAAGAAAACATTGAACAGTATAAAAAAATTATTGCGTATTGGACAGTGATCTATTCCGGTCAATGGCCAGACTATTCAAAAGCGCTTTATGATCGCCGAATTAGAGATAACCTTTCCAATCGTCTTTCTGAATTACACTTTATCTATCGAAACTCAGGCTTTATCTACATGGCTGAAGAAAACTATGAGCGCTTTTTTGAGAGTTATATGAAAAAATTTGTCTTAGATCCAACGCCAAGAATGAGAGCTGTTTTATTTGTTCTAAGGTCAATAAACGAATCTCTTGATTTATTGTTTTTAAAAACTTATTCAGGTACTTTTACGGATTTGAATACGATTGAAGAAAAGATAAAAAATCTAAGATTTCTCAGAGGTCTTGTTCAAACGCAATTAAGCATTATATACAACGAATTAGATTACAACAGAAGAGAACATTATACAAGTGTTTTAAGACATTTGATTAGTGAATTTGATTTAAACGATATCGTAAGTAGAGTAAATGAAAAATTTAATTTAATATACGATGCAATGCAAGAATTGTATCTCAAAAAGAGCGAAGAGAATGCTGAGAGAACTGAAAGAAGATTAAACTTATTAAACCTACTTTTTGGCGCGGGAGTTTTATCAGATTTAGCGGGTGTAGCTATGATCGCATTTAGTCTACAAGAAACAGGCATACCATCAATATTTATTCATAGGTCTGTGTTTGCAATAATAGCGGGGATCCTGATGCTCACAATAGGCTATTATATCTTTTCAACGATTAAATTGAAGGAATTAGAAGTGGGAAAGACTGTTGATGCAGTAATCGATGATGGTAAAGGCAATGTTGTTTTAATAAGGCGTAAATACCCTCCCTTTAAAGGATATTATGCTTTGCCAGGAGGATTTATTGAGAAAGGAGAAAGTCAAAAACAAGCAGTATTAAGGGAAGCAAAAGAAGAGACTAATTTAGATCTTATTATCGTAAAGAAAATAGGCGTTTTTGATAAAGAGGGGCGGGATCCTCGAGGAAGGATCATTTCTACCGCATTTAAATGTAAAATCAAAGGAGATACTTCAAATATGAGGGCTGCTGACGATTCTGAAGCAGTTGAACTTGTTCCTATAAATAAGCTAAAAGATATTGATTTAGCATTTGATCATAGAGATATCTTAAAAGAAGCAGATATATTATAATAATTAATTTTTATTTTTCCTTTTAATTTATTAAACTACTAAATCCTCGAAAGAATAGTGCAATTTATATTAATTTAAAAATCTAAATGTTTTTTAATAAATTCGTATATATGATTTTTAATACCAATATAAAGAAAAGAATTAATTAAAACTAAGATAGTTGATTATTAATGTATTTTCAAATTTTTACATTGAGTAGAATTCTGCAGGTTTATGTATTACAGTTAGGTATGGGTCTCTTTTATCTAATAATCGCTTATTTTGTTCTCAAAAGAAGTAGAAAGAGATTAAATCAAATTTTCAGTAGTTATTTTATTATTACCTTTATAGGAATTTTAGTTAATGTTATTTATGCCCCAATAACAGATATTCCAACCGTTACAATGTTAGCATATTTGACAGTATATTTAATCTATTTCGCTCAGATCTTTTTACTAGTGTTTAATCTTATCCTATTAAAATCAACAAAAATTATTAATACTAAGATTCAGTTGATAATTATAATTGGATATGCTGTTTTGTTATCCTTTGCGTTTTTGATACCAAATGGTTTAACAATCTCCGAGAGTAATAATTACATACCGTATTGGAATTTACCTTACTTTCTATTTCATTTAATTATATCTCTCTCATTTGCTGTTATACCATCAATTTATACTTCAATTAAAGTTTATACTAAAATTGAAGATATAGAAGTTAAAACTCGGTGGAAATATTACTTTTTTGGAATTACTACATACTTTATAGCATATTTAGGAATATCAGTATGCAATTATATAAATAATCCCACAATTAGACTTATCTGGAACTCTTTTGCATTAATTATGTTTGTTTGTGCATATTTCATGTACTATGGTGTTCTAAGGCAATTAAAACAAGAAGAATAACTTTTATTCTATATCCTAATATTTTTATAAAAATTAAGCAAATTTTTTATTTTGATTCAAATTTAGTTGATAATTATATCTTATTTTAATTTTAAAGAGTTGGTATTAAATTGATTTTTAATAATGAACATAAAGAAGATTTAATAAAAATCGCAAAAAAATTGAAGTTTAAATCACAATCATATCCTCAGGATGAAAAAGGAGAGCCGACTAAATTATACCTCGAATATCTAAGTCTGATGTATGATCCTGAGATTGCGAAGTTAGTAGTTGAACTTCCAGTATTTCCCGAGACGATGTCTATTATGAAATTTGCTAAAAAAGTAAATATAGATAAAAACGGATTAATAGCCAAACTTGAACGCGTTGTTAAACGAGGATTTGTTTTAAAATTGGGTAGACATTATGCTCAACCTATGCCTCTTTTTATATGGGATATGCCATTTATTTTAGCTGAAAATTACGAGAATAACAAGCAAGATACTGTAAAATTAGCTGAATTAAGTCGAAAATTCTTTATTGACGATAAATATTACAAAACGTGGCAGACAAATAGAAAAGGAGTACCAAGATTTAGAGTATTAACCGTGTCTGAAGAAGTTGAACCTGGACAAGAAATAATTCCAATAGAAGAAGTATATAAAATTATTGATAAATGGGATGATTTTGCCATTATTCCTTGTCCATGTAGAATGAGAAATGAGATAGAAGGGATTAGAAAATGTAAAGACAAGTATCCTATTCATAATTGTGTTCTATTAGGACCAAATGCAAAGGCGATACTAGAAATGGGAGACCCATACGTGAAAGCAGCCTCGCGAGAAGATATAAAAAGTCTCACAAAAGAAGCTTCAGATGTAGGTCTGGTACATTGTACCGATAATAGAGCTGAAAATTGCAACATTCTATGTGCTTGTTGCGAATGTTGCTGTGGCATGCTTAGAGGACTGGTTGAGTTAGATAATCCTAGAGCGGTTGCGAAAGCGAATTTCTTATCAAGTATAGATAAGGATGCGTGTGTTGGATGTAATACATGTATAGAGCGTTGTAAATTTAAGGCTATTACTCTAGATGATTTTGCGATTGTTGATCCAAATAAATGCGTAGGTTGTGGATTATGTGCTACAACATGCCCTAATGATGCTATTACAATGATTCGATTTGAACGAGAAGAAATTCCAGGAGCTAAAGTAAAAACTTAACTTGTGAAAATTTAATATATTTCGTTAATTAAAAATTTATGAATAAAATGACAGAATACAAAAAAATAGTACCTTGCCTTGATGTAAGCATTTTTATTTATTTATGGAAATGGCATAAAAAATGGTAGGGTCGTTAAAGGAATTAAATTTGTAAATCTAAGAGATGCAGGGGATCCAGTAGAGTTTGGGAGATATTACGAGGAAGAAGGTGCTGATGAGCTTGTCTTTCTTGATATCACAGCTACAGTTGAAAAACGAAAAACTGTTGTTGATTTAATAAAGAAAGTTGCTGATGGCGTTTCAATTCCCTTTACTGTAGGAGGAGGTATTGCATCCATGGAAGATGTTCAAGCAATACTTGATGCGGGTGCTGATAAAGTTTCGCTTAATAGTGCAGCTGTTAGAGATCCAAACTTATTAGCGGAAATTTCGAAAGAATACGGATCTGAAAGAGTTGTGTGTGCTATTGATGGAAATAGAGTTTATGTTAATTCCATAGATCACGCTCCAGATAAAAATTTAATTAAAGTTGAAGATATATACGTGTGGTTTGACGTTCTTACTCACGGAGGGAAAAAATCAACGGGAATGGATGCTATTACATGGGCGAAAAAGGTGAAAGAACTTGGAGTTGGCGAAATTTTACCAACGAGTAAGACATATGATGGTACAAAGAAAGGTTTTGACTTAGAAATGACTAGAGGTATAGCTGAAGCTACTGGACTTCCAATAACTGCTAGCGGGGGTGCTGGCACTAAACAACACATTCTTGAAGCGTTCACAATAGGAAAAGCTGCTGCTGCCCTTGCAGCATCTATATTCCATTTTAGAGAGATTACAATTAAAGAAGTGAAAGAATACTGTATGAAAAATGGAGTTAACGTTAAAATATGATATTCTTATATTATTGATTATTTTTTTATACACTCTTTACTAATTTATAAGAATATAAAGATTACTGAAGTTTTTTTAAGATTTAATATCTTAAAGACCATCCATTAAATGCGAATAAAAGAAGGAAAAAAAAAGATTGAATAAAAAAAAGTTAAAACATCTATTTATTTAATTAAAATAAAGCTTCCTCGAAACCAAGTATGAACGACATATAAATGCATGCTATTGCAGCTACAACGATTAATAGCAATAGAATTATCTTTCCAACTGTTGTTCTGAAGAAGCCGCCAGTTTCATCGATCATTTCGGGCTTTTTTAAGTACACCATATTACTCATATCCGGTTTTCGTATTTCCATCGTGCCTATTTGCATGAATTCACTTGCCTTAACTCTCACATTATTAACCCATCGTTCGTGGTAGACAACGAGATAGACCAATGTAACTAAGAAAGGAATTGCAGCACACATGGCAATAATAAGTAAAAACCATATAAGTGTGTTGATATATATTTGCATCATAACTTCTGGAGAGCTTGTCAGCCCCGAAGATCCATCAGCCCCGGCAAGAGCAGTAGCAAATTCTTGAGCTAAGTTAAAGACTAAAACTATTCCAAAGAATGAGAGTATCTTACTTAGTAAACCACTTCTCAAAAATAACCCTAATCTAACTGCATCTTGTTCTGGAGTGATTCGATATGCCTGAATATCTTCAGCAATCCAAAATACGGGCATAACAAGCATTAATACTAGTAAGGTAAACGGTCCTAAGTAAATTGTCATGTCAATGATCATTTCTTCGATATTAAAATACATCTCAGGATCCCAGATCGCTACTCTCGTGTAAACATATGGTGCAACTATCTGGGAAATCATCACGCTCATACCCATAGAAAGGAATAAAACTTCCATAACTCTCTTGATCAAAATCTTTATATCTGAAATTTCACTTCCTAAATCTAAATCGTCAGGAAATGCTTCAAGATAGTAAATATCCTTAGTTCTCATGGGATATCCCAAGAGCATTTCAGAAGCTTTAATTTTACCCCTCGTCGTCGTTTTTTTTAAATATTTCAATAAAATCGCTGAAGCAAAACGAGA
>JBHLLE010000007.1:0-17607 GCA_048885945.1 Candidatus Hermodarchaeota archaeon
TATATCGTTCGAAATAGGTGGAATATCTTGATCGGGGGAAATATTTGGAAAAATATTTGGATAGGTATCCATTAGCCAACCTCTAAAAATTTCTTTATCCAAAATTTCAGGTTCTTTCCCACCAGCAAATTGCTCGTCGTACGATTCTGAGATCCAAAACCTTGAAGAATCTTGAGTGTGAATTTCGTCAATTACGATTACTTCACTGTCTTTTATACCAAATTCGTATTTAGTATCAACAAGAATAAGTCCATTTTTCCTGCAAAATTCTTGTCCATATTTGAATAATTTTACAGAGGCTTTTAGCATTTGTTCGTAGGTATCATTATCAACTAATCCTTGTTTTATCAAATCATCTTTAGGCATGTAAATGTCGTGTCCTGATTCCGCTTTAGTTGATGGAGTTATCATAAGATCGTCTAATTTTTGATTTTTTTGCATACCTTTAGGTAATAAAATTCCCGACGTAGGGATTCCTTTAGCGTAATTACGCCACGAAGTCCCAGTAAGATATGCTCTTATGACAAACTCAACTGGGATAGTTTCACACTGATGGACAACTGCTACATTGGGATCTGGAATATCAATTATATGGTTTTTTACTATGTTCTTAGTTTTATCAAACCAAAAAGCAGAGATTTGATTTAACATTTGTCCTTTAAACGGGATGGTAGTAATCACTCGATCAAACGCCGACACTCTGTCTGTCGCAACGATAATTCTGATATCCTCCTTTATGTAATTATCTCGAACTTTCCCTTTATACAATTTGCCTAAGGACGTAAAATTAGTTTCTTTTAAGGTCTTATTTAGTTGTTTCGTAATGATTTCATCTAATTTTTCACTAACCATGATAAATTATAATATCTGACTTCATAAAAATCATTTTTATTAATAAAAGAATAAATTTAATCCTCTTTAGAACGAGAAAAATTAAAAATAAATTAGTTATAATAATTGTTCACTCAAGTCGACTGTTTCCAAGAGTTTTATACAAGTTTGATCTATTCATATTTCATTACTTTTTGTAGTAAGATCCATCGTTGAATTCCTCAACCGAGTATTTCTGCTTATTTTTCTGCATTTTTTTTACAAAAGCATCACTCAAATCAATCTCTAATGTATTGATTAAACTGATTAAATAAATGAAAACATCTGCAATTTCGTCTGAAATATTCGATAGCAAATCCTTGTTGTTCAAAATATCTTCTTTTTTTAAATCTTTAAACAATAATAATTGAGAAAGTTCTCCTGATTCACAGTTTATTGCTTGAACTAAATTTTTTGGCGTATGATATTTTAGCCACTTACGATTTTCTACAAATTTCTTCACTTCTTCTTTAAAAAACGAAATTGGGGTATTAGTGTCTTTAACTCCATCCATAATAAGTCATCTTTAATGATTAAATGCTACAAATATGAATAATACTCACTTAAGATTTCTTAAAAAATTGCATATTAATTCGTTAACAACCTCTTTTCGCTGTGCAGGGGCAAAATGACCAGCCATATCTATTATTTCTAACTCGCTATTAGGGATTTTTTTCTGCAATTCTTCGGACATCTGTTCTGGTGCGAAGTTATCAAGTCTCCCCCCAATAATTAAGGTTGGGCATTGAATTAACGAGGGATCAAATTTCTTAATTTCCGAGACCATTCGAAAGATTTGATCTTCAATTTTCATATATAGTTCGTCTCGCGGTAGTTTAACGTTATAAACAGAATTTGACAAGGCATTTATAATATAGGGAGCAGTTTTGTCTAAGACGTCTTCAATTGAATTCTCAACAACCTCTAAAAAGTTCATTCGAATAAAGTATGGTAGAAGGTTGTAAAACATATTTCTTATTACGTTGTCAATCATTATATAGCCAGAATTCAATAAAATAAGAAATTTAATTTTTTCAGGATCTTTCATGCAAATAAGTTGTGCAATCATGCCCCCAACAAGGGAATGCCCTATTATCCCATATTTTTCATTTATTCCAAGTTGAGTTAGGAGATGTTCTAAATCTCTTATAATATCGTAACGGATGTTTTTCGTAATGTTTAATTCTTTTGGATGTTCACTTTTACCGTGCCCTAAAGCATCGAAAGCAATAATTCTATAATTTTCTTTTAACACTTTTATTTGTTCTTTAAAGAAGGAAGCTGAGGACGCAAAACCATGTAGCAAAACGATGGTGCCTTTTTTTGAATTAGGGTTTATATCCTCGTAATATAGATTATAACCCTCCGAATTTTTAAAATAGGGCATCTGTAAACGTTATTTGTATTTACTTGTAAGTCATTTAATAAAAAATTTTATTCAAAAAATACTTTTCTATATCTTTAACCTTTAAAATCATTGAAATAAAGCGATTATAATCCCTCCAAATAAAATATTTTATATTAATGATGTGAAAAAAGCACTAGAATACACTAAGGGAATTCAATTTTTAACTGAAATAGAGAAATCATTGATTCTATGTAATTATTATAAATTCCATTTTTGAGTAGTTATCTTTTTAAAGAACTATTATTATCTTCAACTAATTATCCATTTAGATTTTATACTTAAAAAGAAAAATTGAATTTTATTATGGAATTTACATCTCTAGGACGTACAAGACTAAAAGTAAGTGTAATGGGATTGGGAGGCGGAGGTCCAAGTAGAATAGGAAAAGGAACGGGAAAGACTAGTAAAGAATCTATAACTCTTATTCGTTATGCATTGGATCATGGTATTAACATAATTGATACAGCAGAACTTTATCGTACTGAAAAAATTGTTGGTGAAGCATTAAAAGGGAGAGAACGTGAATCTTTAATTTTATCAACTAAGAAAACTATTTTTGCTAATTTAAATTCTGAACAAGTTGAAAAAGCTTTTAATAAAAGCTTAAAAGCACTTAATACCGATTATATTGATATATATCATCTTCACGCGGTTATGCTAGAAGATTATGATCGTGTTATACCAAAGATAATTCCTACATTTCAAAAATTAAAAGAAGAAGGCCTTATACATTTTATTGGTATAACTGAGCGTTTTGATTTGGATCCACAACATAGAATGCTACAGAGGGCACTCCAAGATGATTATTGGGATGTTATAATGGTCGGTTTTAATATTCTAAATCAAACAGCTCGCGATCTTGTCTTTTCAGAAACTTTAAAGAGAAATATTGGGACGTTAATTATGTTTCCTGTTCGGTTAGCACTAAGTAGACCAGAACGCCTTAGAGAAATTATTAATGAATTAATTGAAAATAATCAAATTAATCCTTCAGATATAGATTTAGATAATCCCCTAGATTTTCTAATTCATGAAGGCGGTGCCAAAAATTTAGTCGATGCAGCTTATCGATTTTGCAATAATGAGCCTGGAGCTGATGTAATTCTGTCTGGAACGGGAAATATTGATCATTTAAAAGATAATATTAAATCTTTCTCAAGACCTCCACTTCCAGATAAAGATCTACTTATCTTAAAAAAAATATTTAAGAATGTTAATTCAGTTTCTGGTCAATGAAAAAAAAAAAAAAGAACACAAATTCAAAAACAAATTAAAGATCTTTTGTAACTCGCTTTTTGTCAAAAATTTCTAGAAGGGTTGGCATAAATAACCGGTTTAATTTTTTATAAATTTTTACGTTTGCTTTAATAGGATTGTATTCTTTCTCAAATCGCACCATATTCTCGATCGCATCGTTAAAACTACTATATTTCTTACATCCATAAAAACCTAATATAGCAGCCCCTAATGCTGCTCCATCCTTATTTTCAGGGACAATCACCTTTCTCCCTAAAACATCTGCGAAAATTTGAGCCCATAAATCGCTGTTCATGCCGCCTCCGTCTGCCTTTATTTCAGTAACTTTCCCTCTTCCTATAGCTTCTAACATTCCTAGATACATTTGAGCACTTAAAGCCGATGACTCCATAATAGAACGAATCATGTGAGCTCGGGTATGATTCCATCCTAATCCATGGATCGTTCCCTTTCTAAAGATATATAAAGGTACAAAAAGTAATCCTTCACTTCCTGGTGGGATGTCTTTCGCTTCATTACTAATGACCTCATAGACATCTAGATTGTTTTTTTCACATTCTTTAACCTGTAATTGTGAGAAATTATCTTTAAACCATTTCATGGCTGTTCCGGTCCCTGGCATACTTCCTTCTATCAACCATTTTCCCTTAATAACATGGGGTAATGGAAAAATAGGCACATCACCAGCGGGCGTTGCGGGCTCATCTCCAGTTATATAATCTACAAAGGTGCCTGTTCCAATGGTGACCTTTGCTTGACCTTTCTCTATAACTCCCAATCCTAAAGCAGCACATTGTTGATCTCCTCCTCCTATCATTATAGGGGTATTTGGTTTCAATCCTAAATCTCCTGCTGCTTCGCTACTTAATTCCCCAATAATTTCTCCAGGTGTACGAAGATCGGGCCATAGACTAAGCTCTAAACCGTATGATTCAGCAAGTTTTGGATCCCAATCTAATGTTTCTTTACTCATTATTCCCCATATTCCATTTGTGGGTTCAGTTACGCATACATCTTTGCCACATAAATTCATATAAATATATGTATCTGGAAAAATAATTTTAGATGCTTGGTTAAATATATCTGGTTTGTTATTTTTAAGCCATAAAATTTTAGGAACGGTCCTTCTTAAATCTTCGTGAAAAGTCGAAGCGTCAACAACTTCTCTCTCATCCATCCACGTTAGCGCGGGGTGTAATACTTCTCCATTTTTATCTACTATCGATGCCGTTGCTCGATGAAATGATGCACAAATTCCTATAATTTCATCAACATTTACTTTATTAGCAACTTTGTTGCATGTGCTTTTAATAGCATTCCACCAGATGATTGGGTCTTGTTCTGAAATACCCACTGGTTGCTTAGGAATTTGATATTCTTCGTATGCTTTCGCAATTTCTTTTCCATTGATATCAAACACGATTGTTCTCGTTCCAGTAGTCCCACAATCAAATACACATATAAGATCGCTCATTAAATCACTTCATAAATATTTTCAAGTATAAATTAATTATAATTTAATTTGTGTTTACTAATTATTGAGATATACCTTCTATTTTAAGCTTTTCTCCAAAAGTAATTAATCGTATAAATTAAAATAATCCGTTTAATATCCTATTTTCTATAGAATAGTTAAGAAAATAAAGTTATTGTAAATAAGATTATGTTAAATAAAAAATAGAGGTAAGATTTAGATTACTTTAATTAATAATTCAGAGATATCCATAACTTGTAAATTTTCTTTATCCGCATCTGTTATCCCATATGCTAAACCTAATTCACATAATGGACATGCTGAAATGAATATTTTTGCACCTGTTTGTTTTAATTCGGCTATCCTATTTGTAGCTTCTTTAATGGCTAAATCTTTATCTGCCCAATGAGCCGTCCCACTCCAGCCACAGCAATGAACGTATTCTTTATTATACATTGGTTCGATTATTTCTAAACCTGGAATTTTAGTAAGTATTGCCCTGATGGAAGTAATATCGTTTAAATTTTTTGCAATTAAGCAAGGATCATGAATTGAAACTATTTTATATTCGTCAGAAATATTTGTATTGAATTTTAGCTTACCTTCTTCAATTAATTGAGCAAAAAATTGAACTATATGTAGTACATTAGTCTCAACGTCTATACCTGCCTTTTTATATCTATCTGTTAGTGTTAAAACACATCCAGGACAGTCTGAAATAACAATTTTTGCACCTGTGCTTTTTATCAATTCCTTATTTTTTTCAGCAAACTGCTTTCCCGTATCTAAATCTCTTATATTAAACGCAGGTCCTCCACAGCATACTTTCTTTTCTAAGTTTGTAGAAAACTTTATTCCTGCTTTCTTAAGTATTTCTATGTTGGTTTTTACTACATTGGGAAATTTCATTGATTCACAACCAATATAGTAAAAAACCTCATCGTTTCCGTCCGTTTCTATATTGTCAATTCCTTTCTCTTTATAGGTCTCAAAGATATTATATCCTTCGATGGTATTAGAGTCTTTTAACTTATTAATCTGTTCCTTACAATAAGTTGGCATTAAACCTTTAGTATTAAGATCGTCTCTTACCGTTTCGAGCAATGATACAACTGAAAATTCAAAAGGACACCAAACTTTACAAGACTCTTCGTTTGAACATTTATACATTAAATCAATAAATGCTTGATTCTCTTTTTTTGTGGGATCTATTTTTCCCACAGTGAGATAATAACCAATTCTCGCTTTATAAGTCGGACTCATAGTTTCTGATTGTGCGGCTTGTAAGGTTCCACACTCAAATCTACACATGTTTGGACAGAGCATGCATTTAATTAAATTATCCACGTCTGCTTTATAGCCCTCTTCTGCAGGGTAAAAATTCTGCTTTTTCTGCCGAAAATTTTTCATAAGTAACCTTTTAGTTTCTCTATCGGCTTTTTCGATAATTGGGATC
The DNA here is from genome assembly GCA_048885945.1 of Candidatus Hermodarchaeota archaeon. Taxonomy (GTDB): domain Archaea; phylum Asgardarchaeota; class Lokiarchaeia; order Sigyniarchaeales; family SOKP01; genus LW40-45. The sequence continues at coordinate 6,466 of JBHLLE010000007.1, forward strand.
ATCCATTTATACTTTTTTAAAGTCTCTTCTATTCCCATCTAATCTTCCCCTCCTTCTTTCCATGTTTTAACATAAATTTTTCCTGGATTTAATATGTTGTTTGGATCAAGTAATTTTTTTATCTCTCGTAAAGTTTCCATTGCTTTACCCCATTCTTGGTCCATCCACTGAGATCGGTTAATTCCGACTCCATGATGGTGTCCAAATGATCCGCCCGCGTCTTCAACCGCCTTAACAATGGTATTCCAACTTTCTTTATAGAAATCAAAGTCAGTTTTTCCTTTTGGAGGAACTCCACCAAACGTAAAATAAATACCTACTCCATTAGGATAGAAGTGTGAAACGTGCGCAGTGGTTAATAACATACCTTTTACTTCTAAGGCCGCATCCAATACTTGATGATAGATTTTTCCCGCATTATCCCACATTGAAGCCACCTCAAGCGTATCTGCTACAATTTTGAAAGGAGGCATTGATGAGGTTTCCGTAACTTTGAATCTTGTCTCAAACCAATGTTCAACCGGATGTTCCCCGCAGTTAATACCATTATTTTTTTCACAGGTTTCTCTGGTGATTTGCTCTTCGAGGTTTACTAATCTTTCAATACCTTCACAGACGAATACAACCATAACTTTTCCCTTTGCATTTTCTACATCTTCAAAGTGGCGTTCAGTTTCCGCTGCATCATAGATTCTTACAACTGCAGGATATATTTGCTTTCTTAAAATCTGTCTTGTTGCTTCTAAAGAATCTTCAAAAGTAGGAAATGCATAAGAGAGCAGCGTCCTTTTTTCAGGATAAGGCCAGATTTTTAAAGTTGCTTTAGTTATAATACCTAAGGTTCCTTCTCCTCCTATAAATAGCTTTTCAAACTGAGGTCCAGTAGATGCTCGTACCATTGTTTTAAATTTAATAAGCTTCCCCTGTGGTAATATAACTTCCATCCCTAATACAATGTCTTCTATTTTTCCATATTTAGTCGAAAATTGACCTGCTGCTCTGTGTGCAATCCATCCTCCAACAGACGAAGTATATAAAGATTGAGGAATATGACCACCTGTATATCCTTTAGTATTCAAATATCGCTCTAAATTCATTCCATTCATTCCCGTTTCAACAGTAATTGTTAAATCTTTGTCGTTTATTTCAAGAACTTTATTAAATTTCTTCATATCAAGGATAATTCCCCCTTGAACTGGAATCGCACCTCCAACTACTCCAGAACCTTCTGCAAATGGAATTACTGGAATTTTTTCCTTATTCGCGAATTTTAATATCTCAATGATTTGTTCAATTGTATCTGGCCAGGTAATAAAGTCTGGCAATCCCGCTATTTTTCCGTCCAGAGTCCAATTTAAAGTAATAAGTGTTAAATCTTTAGTATAAGCAAGAATATCTATTTCTTCAGTTGATATATTTTTTTCGCCTAAAATTTCGATAAGTTTATTTCTAATTCTCTGTTTATCTTCAATTTTGACTCGATTATCTTTATATATTAATTCAAAATTTTCTATATTCATAAGAGTCAACTATTTTGATGTTATTACCTTAATTAATTTACAAGGTTAAATTAAAATTTTGTTTAAAATATAAAAAAATTAATTTAAAACTAAAATAAGATATTTCTTTTCTTCAACCAGTAAATAGTCTCCTCTGTGATAAAATTGATTTTTAAATGTTTAATTCTTGCAAAAGTTCTAAATCAAAATTTAAAAATTGTAGTGCTAAATTTTCTTCTACATAGAATTTCTTATAAGTAGAACTTCATTATAATCAATATTAAAAACCTCATTTTATTTAATAAATACATATCTAAGTAAAAGGGTAAAAAAATGGCAACCCCAATATTTGGTACTTGTGGGATAAGAAAAGTTTTTACGAATTATAGCGAATCTGATGTCATGTTCACTCCACAAATGGCATTAGAAGTAGGTCTTGCTTTAGGAACCTACTTACAAGGAAATGCGACTGTTATCATTGGTAAAGATATTAGGATGGCTGCATTGCCTATTGAATATGCTTTAATATCTGGTTTAGTGAGTACAGGTTGCACGGTAAAAACTTTGGGAATAGTTACTACACCTACTCTAGCTTTATCATTGCAGTTTTTAGATGCAGATGCTGGAGTTATGATAACTGCTTCTCATAATACTCCAGAATACATTGGTCTAAAATTTTGGAACACTTCTGGCATGGGATTTGCTCCAGAACAAGAAGAACAGATTGAACAAATATATAATAGTAAGAATTTTATAAAAAGAGAATGGAATCAAATAGGTAAAGTTACTGATATTAACGATATAAATGATATACATATTAACGACATTAATAATCGGATAATGTTTGATGGGAGAAATTTAAATGTAATTGTTGATCCTGGAAATGGTTCAGGGTGCGATATTGTTCCTAAACTATTAAGTACGTATGGAGTAAATGTTGTAACCTTAAATAGCCAAATGGATGGTAGGTTTCCTGGTCGTCACTCAGAACCCAGTGAGAAAAATCTTAAAGAAATTTCTAAATTTTTAAAAATTTCTGATAAAGACGATATTGGTATTGCCTTAGATGGAGATGCGGATAGAGTAATCTTTTTAGATGAACAAGGAAAAATTGTTGATCCAATAAGATTATTAGCACTAATGGCCAAATACTATTTAAAACAATATAAAGGAAGCAAAGTTAGAGAAGAAAATATGAAAGTAGTGACTCCCATTAATTCTTCAAGTTTAATGGAGGATGTTTTAAATCCACTTGGATGCGAAGTAGTAAGAACTGAAGTTGGAGATATTAAAGTGGCAATTGCATTAAAAAATTGTGGAGGTTTCTTAGGTGGTGAGAATTCTGGAACGTATATTTGGCCAAGAACTCATTATGGTCCTGATTCAATTGTTACTATTGCTAAAGTTTTAAAAATGGTAGTTGATACAAAAACTCCACTTGAAGAGTTATTAAAAGCCATCCCAGAATATCCTTTTTACAGAAAGAATTATAGATTAAAAAAAGATATAGTATTTTCGGCTGGTGTTAATCAAAAGATTATTGAACAGATGACTGATGTTTTTGACCAATTAGGTAAAAAAATTAAAACTATCAATCAAATGGATGGAGTTAGGTTTGATTACGAGGATGGGTGGATTTTAATTAGAAGATCTGGGACTAGCCCATATTTGAGGATTTCAGGTGAAAGCAGTATAGATATGGAAAATTCAATTTTGATGAATGAGTTAGCTACAGAGAAAATGAAAATTTTGGACCTAATTTAATTACTATTAAGCTTATATTTCAGATACTTTAGAAAGATATTTAGGTGTATCGCAATTTATCCCTTTTATTCTTGCAATTTCCAACGTTAATAATTGGACGCCTAATATCATCAATAAAGGTTGTAAATCTAATATTGTATTGGGTACTTGAATTCCAAAATCAACGGAATCAGGAATAAAACTCTGATCAGTTGATTCATAAATTCCTAAAATAGTTGCTTTTCTTTCTTTTATTCTTTTTAATAAATTTATTAGTTTTTTTTTTCTTTTATCCTCCTCGTGAGGAATAATAGCTAGTATCCAGGTTCTAGAATCAGCTAAAGTTATAGGGCCATGAGGAAATTCTGCAGTTGAATACGCTTGTCCAAATATTCTAGCGCCTTCTTTTAACTTTAAGGATGCTTCCATAGCAGTAGCAAAATCAGGACCACTTCCTATAATAAAACAGAAATCTGCAAATTTAAAATATTGGGAGTATTTTTTAATGACCTCGTGCAAATTTAGTAAAATTGAATTTATTTTGTCAGGGATTTTTATTAATTCCACCCAAATCTTATTATATTCCTCATTTGGAATAGATTTATTTAATTTTGCAATTTCCAAAGACAACATAGATAACGCGGCTAATTCAGATACATAGGTTTTAGTAGCTAATATTGCTTTTTCGTCCCCACATTTTAAAAAAATAGAAAGATCACATAGCTTAGCTAGTGTTGAATCTAAGTTGTTAGTTATTCCAATTGTTAAACATCCATAATCTTTAGCTATTTTAATAGTTTCTATGGTATCTTTAGTTTCCCCACTTTGAGAAACTCCTATTATGCAATCTTCTTTATGTAATATAGGTTTAATCAAATATTGAAATTCCATAGCAAATTCTGTAAATGTAGGTATATTAGTAATTCTGTTAAACATGTAAGACATTGCAAAACCTGCATGGTATGAACTTCCAGCACCAATAATAAAAATATGCTGTGTATTATGAGTAACTACTTCTTTTGCAACTTTATTAATCAGTTCTTTTTCTTCAATGACTTTTTTTAAGCAATTAGGAATTTCAAATATCTCTTTTTCTGTAAGATTTCCTAAGGTTTCATTATGCGATGAAACTTCGTTATATTTCATTTTAATTTCATTTAATATTTATATCTTTATGTTTAATTTAAGAAAATAAGTCTGTGGTTAAAAAAATACATAATGTAAATTATACTAATTATTTAATTTATATTTTTTATACTAATTTAGATTAAAGTAAACAAAGATAATCTTAAAATATTTTTTATTCCTTCTTAATTTATTCAAATGATTATTTGAGAAAAAAATATGTGCGGTATTTTCGGGATTATAACAAATCAAGATAATATTTCAATAGGAAAAATTGCTTTAGAAAGTATAAAAAGGTTAGAGTATCGAGGGTATGATTCGTGTGGAATAGTGGTTCAATGTAATGGGGAATTAATTTTAAAAAAAGATGCTGGTAAAATAGACGCGATTCACAAAAAACTAAAGTTGGACGACTTTCCAAATAGTTCTAAATTTGCCCTTGCCCATACAAGATGGGCAACTCATGGAGCTCCTAATAAAATCAATAGCCATCCCCATATGGACTGTTCAGGCAATATTGCTGTAGTTCATAACGGAATTTTAGATAACTTTATTGAGCTTAAAAATGAACTCAAATCAAGAGGTCACAAATTTAAATCTGATACGGACACAGAAGTAATTCCTCATTTAATTGAAGATTTTATAAATAGTGGTCTAGATTTTAAAACAGCAACTAAAGAAGCTTTAAAAAAATGTGCTGGTGCATTTGCAGTGGCAATTTGCTACGCTAAAGATCCTGAATGTATGATTGTGGTAAGAAGAGAATCTCCTCTTGTAATCGGAATAGAAGAAGGTAAAACTACGTATTGTGCATCTGATATTCCCGCATTTCTTCCTTATACGAAAAGTTGTTATATTTTAGAAGATGATGAAATGGCGATCTTAAAACCTGGAAGGGTTGAATTTTTCGATTTAAAAAATGATGTAAGGACTGAAAAGGAAGTAAAAACCATTGATTGGAGTATAGATGCCGCAGAGAAAGGAGGATATAAACACTTTATGTTAAAAGAAATTCACGAAGAACCTGCCGCACTTAAGCGTACATTAAAAATACCTGAAACTAATATAAGCGAATTTGCTAAAATATTAATAGATGCTGATAACATATTTATTACTGCTGCGGGCACGTCTTTTTATGCCGCTCTTGCTGGAAAATTTATAATAACAAAATTTCTAGGAAAGTATATTCAAGCAATAGAGTGTTCAGAATTTCATACTCAACTCGAAAATTCGTTTCAAGATGGTTCTGTAATTATAACTATTTCACAATCTGGAGAAACAATTGACGCCATAGAAGCTATTAGATGGGCAAAAGAAAATCATGACGTTAAAATTCTTTCTATTACCAATATCGTTGGTTCGACTTTAACGAGATATTCTGACCACGTAATTATAACCCAAGCAGGACCAGAAATCGGAGTTGCAGCAACTAAAACATATGTAACTCAAGTATTGACTCTTGCTTTGATCGGTCTGAAGATTGCAAAAATGAGAAAGGAACTCTCTGATGAGGAAATTAATAAGTATTATAGCGCTTTAATAAATACTCCAGATATAATTCAAAATTTTTTGGATACAAAAATATCTCAAATTACATCTATTATTAAAAATTTGGAAAAAAGTCATAACTTTTTCTTTTTAGCAAGAGGAATATCAATTGCTACAGCTAAGGAAGGAGGGCTTAAACTTAAAGAGATAGCATGCCGCTTTATTGAAGGATATTCAGCAGCACATGCTAAACATGGGCCAATCTCATTAGTAAGAAAAGGATTTCCAATTATTTTTATTGCTCCCCCTGATGAAACCTACGAACGCCTAATTGGAAATGTTATGGAATTTAAATCAAGAGGAGGTAAAATTATCTCTTTAGTGGTTGCAGACGATAAAACTATTTCAGAATTAAGTGATATTATTATTCAAATAGATCAACCTGATGATAAATATCACAGTTTATTTAGTCCAATTACATTTATTCCAGCATTACAATTGCTAGCTTATTACTACTCTGTAGATGTAGGTTTAGATCCCGATCAACCTATGAATTTAGCAAAAACAGTAACAGTTCATTGAATATAAATAAATCTTTATTAATATAAATTTAACATCTTATTTTTTAATAACTATAAGATAATTTTTCTAAATATGTTTGTTGGAATTAGTTCTGTTAAACCCTTTAGAAAAAATTCATCTACTACTAATATAACTTAAGGGAATTTATCTAATTTTTAAATATCCATTTCCAGTTGATTTGTAAGAATACCTAGTTCATACGGTTTATCAGCAATCTCAAAATAGAGATATGCATCAAAATATGCCTTCTCTGGATCGCTATTATCAAAATAAATCCCAGAATGATTAATCGCAATTCCATTCTTCACTAATATATCTTGAATAATTTTTTGAGGATATTCAATTTCTAATCCAGTACCACTCATTAAATTCATAATCGGGTCTTCTACGCCTTCAAATATAATTATGTCGTAAACTTGCTCATTCTTTTCAACTTTAATAATAATTTGTTCTCCAAATAATCCATTAGAGATGATTTTATATTCCTTTTTTTTAAATTCATCTTGGATTAGTCTATACAAATCTATGGCATTGAACACGATTCTTACCAACAATTAAAGTAATATATTATTTTTAGTGAATATTTTATTTAGTAAAGTATTAAAAGCTAAATCGATGTTTACTCCAGTTTTAGAAGATGTTTTTATATAACCTATACAATTTCTAAATCTTTTCTTTATCTCGTTTGTGAAATATGTATATTTAGATTCCTCTTCGGGAGTAATTAAATCACACTTAGTTCCTACTAATAGAACAGGTTTATTCTCTCTTTCAGTAAATAAATGCATCCATTCCTCAATTCTGTCAATGCTACTAATTCTTGTCAAATCAAACAAAAAAAATGCTCCTGAAGATCCTTTAACTAAATTTGATAATAAATGTCTATAACAATATTGACCTGCAAAATCCCATAATACTAGATTGTATATTGATCCGTTTGATTTCATTGTTTTACCGAAAAATTGTATTCCTCGAGTCATAGTGAAATTATTGACGAAATTATTATTGATGTATCGGTTTAGGAATGTAGTTTTCCCAACACCGCCTTCCCCTGCAGTTAATATTTTTACAATTTTTTCCATAGAATTCTAACAAAATGTGATATTAAATATTATGAAAGAAAAAATTTTTGTTCGTTATGCTATAACATACAATCTTGATTTCTTCAAATATTACATACTAGAGTGATTTAAAACGAAGAGAACGATATTTCGTAAGGAATGTGTTTCAATTTGGCTTAATTAAATTAATTTAAACTTTAAAATAGTTTTATCGGGCTAGTTTATAAAAATCTGTGCGATTATTTTGGCTATAATTCTCTTTTGATTATACCCTTATTAGGATCTTGATAAAAAAACGTATTTGGGGGTACATCTTCAATAACTAGCGTATGTGCTCCAATCCTTGAATTTTCACATATTATTTTTCCTGTCATTATACTAACATTTATTCCGGTTTTAACTTTAGGACCAATTATTGTACCTAATTTCCTTCTTTTTGAGTTAATTACTTTTCCTCTTATATTTACCATAACGTTCCCATCGTCAAATCTTAAATTTGCTACTTTAGTACCTGCGCCAAGATTTACATTCTCGCAAATAATGGAGTCTCCTATGTAATTAAAATGAGGTACGTTCGAATTCGACAAAATAATTGAATTTTTAACTTCGCTTAATCCAATATGACAATTATTTTCAATTGAGGTATTTGGGCGAATAAATGCATTTGGTCCTATAATATTATTCTCTCCAATATAGCATGGTCCTTGAATGTAAGATCCAGATCGAATAACGGTATTTTTTCCCACATAGATATTTCCTGACAGATAGACTCCCGCTTCAACCTTACCAATAGTATTACTCTCGATTGTATCTAATATAAAGTTCTTTGCATCTAATAATTGCCAAGGGAGACCAATGTCGCTCCAAAAATAATTTTTAATTACATATCCAATAATATTACCATTTAACTGTTTTATCAATAATTCCATTGAATCTGTAAATTCATATTCTTCTCTTACGGATTTTTTTGTCATTTCAATGGCTTTGAATATAAGAGGATCAAATATAAAAACACCTGCGTTCGCTAAATTACCTAAATTCAATTCTGGAGAGGGTTTTTCCGTTATTTTTTCTACATACCCGTTTGAATTAAGAGTAATTATTCCATACTCCTGTGGATTATTAACTTCAATTAAAGATATCAAACCTTTAGCATTTATGCTCCGAAATGTTTCCACAACTTCCTTAAAAACAATGGGATCCACGAGTATATCTCCATACATCATTAAAAATGTTTCATTTCCTACAAAATCCTTAGCGTAGCTACAAGCGTGTGCTGTCCCTAAATATTCTTCTTGTGTAATGTAATGGATTTTAATATTAAACTTATCGATTCCGTTGCTAAAATACTCTTTAATTAGCTGTTCTTTATAGCCTACAATCAATAAAATTTCATCTATTCCTGCAGCTTTTAATCCCAAAATCGTGTGTTCTAACAATGGTTTTCCTGCGATTGGAATTAAAGGTTTAGGACAAGTGGAGGTTATAGGTCGTAATCTCTTTCCTTCTCCTGCTGCAAGTATAACTGCTTTCATGATTGAAATTAATTGATAATTATATTAAAAGATTCTTGAGAATTCAATATTAAATTTATTTGTTTTTTATAATACTTCTCTCCTTAGAGAAAAAATGTGTCCATTCCAAGGAGATAACTCAATATATAAACCATATCTTTTAAGATTCTCTCCTTTATATAAATATTTATTTTCAGTTAATATATCAGTAAATTCCCAAGTTTGATCTCCAAAATCTATGTTTTTTATTCTAATATGACCTCTGGAAGTAATAGGACTGAAATTAACTACTACGATCCTCCAATTATCGTTTATGTCCCATTGATAAGCTATTAAATTCATAGAAGAAAGATCAATTGCATCAATATAACATAATTTCCATTGAGCATCGTCAAACTCATTCTTCGGAATACTATTTAATAACTTATTATAAAAATTTAAAAGATCAAAATTAGAATCTTCTCTTGTTCTTCTACCTAATTGAATAGGTAATTTAATTTTATAACCTTTTGTTTGGCCCTCGTTGATTAATCTTGCACCTGGAAGAGTTAAAATTAGGATTGCTGCAGCTTTAGACTTATCCTCTCCTAATACTCTAATCACTCTTTTTTCATCGTGATTTTCAATATATCTTACAAGTTTAGTTTGATAATTCCAAGATGCTTGAAGATGACCTATAATCGATTGAGCATTATCGTGAATAATTCTGTCATAAAGTGTTTTATCATAACAAAAATCAAATCCTTGCCGTTGTAATTTCCATTCCATACCCCAGTATACTTCTGCTAAAAATTTGAAAGTTGGGAAGACATTTCGAATAGAATCAATGATTTCAACCCAAAACTCCTTTTCTGGATATGCTCCTGCTCTTTCTCCCCAAGTTCGAGAGAAAATTTCATTGATCATGAGCATTGCCATATCACAGCGAACACCATCACATAGTTCCGCAATTTCTAATAAGGTAAATATTGATTTTTCTCTGGCTTCATAAGAAAAAGCGTTAATTTGTATTGTATCTGTCCATGGAGGAAAATATGGATCTCTTCCGTGTGCATATACTTGCCCTATTACGTTAAAATACTCATTAGGACGAGTAATTAAATCTTCTTCAGTACCTTTTATGAAAATATCTGACTGTATTAAAGTCCACATATGATCAACCGCGACATGATTAGGAACATAATCTAAAATTAATAATTGGTTGTTATCACTTAGTTCTTTTCTAAAGCTTTCGAGACCTTCATTGCCTCCAATGTTTTTGTCAACGTGATAAAAGTAAACTGCATATGGAGACCCAACGACATCAGAAGAATTAAAATTATTTATAGAATTATGAAATTCCGTTTGCAAATCTGGATGTTGTTTTGCGATCTCTCTTCCTCGAGGACTCCTTTCCCAAACTCCCATTAACCATATAACATCGAAATTTTTAAAATCATTTTTTATTAATTCAGTTGGAATATCTTTTAGGGTAATGGGAGATCCATATAAGCTTGAAACTTCGTTTAACCATGGCCAAGTATTTATTTCGAGAATTTTAGGATGATTGGACCATTTAAGGTTCTTTGAAAACATTATTTTTACCTTTTATTATTACGTTAAATAATCATTATAACTATTCTATATTATTTAAAAATTAATTCCTAAAATTAATCGTTTACTTCAATCTGATAAGGAATACAAGTCGCACTTGCATCTACTACTTTTTCTCCTCGATCATTGAAACCAGACATGATAAAAGCAAGACGGTTATTTTTTATGTCAACTTCTGTAATCGTGGCTACTGCTTTAATGATGTCTCCAAAAAAAACTGGTTTTAGAAATTTGAACTCAATTGTTTCAGCAAGACAACCAGGTCCAGGGAATAACTCCCCTCCAAAATGGCTTATCATACCCCCAACTAATAATCCATGAACTATTGGTTTTTTAAAACGAGTTTTTTTTACAAATTCACAATCGTAATGAAAAGGATTATGATCGCCTATAAGATCTGCCATAAGTTCGGTTTCTTTTTGGGTAAACGTATGCGAGAATTCTGCTTGCATACCAATTTCAAATTCTTTAATGCTTTTCCCTATTATCATTATTTAGAAGTATATTATAAATAAATTAAAACTTATTTTTTAATAA
>JBHLLE010000008.1:0-7708 GCA_048885945.1 Candidatus Hermodarchaeota archaeon
TGGTAAATTCCAACCAATATAAAACTCAATAGCAGATGAAATCAAAAGGATTCTTACTATAAATACTGCCATGATATTTACTGAAATATAACCGTCTAAACTAGATCCAATAATAAAAGAGATTATTCCAATTAAAAGGAATTTAGCTTTTAAATTAATCTCAGGTTCTTCAAGTAATAAGCTTTTTCTGATAAACAATAATAAAGATACACCCACTGTTATTAAAAGAAATATAGCATGTAGCATGGTTAATCCGACATAATTAATATCAAGAGGGGGATCAATAAATACTCCAATTACAAGTGGATCATTTACGAGGTAATAGAGAAGATAAATCTCATAAATGGTTTCAATAATAATATATATCGCGAGAATTATTTTTTGTTTATCTTTATACATTAGTTCGGTCAATGTCCAAAGCCAGAATATTATTGTGATTGATTGAAAAAATAAACTTAGAAATAAATATTGTTCTAATGATAAAGCTTTTCCGGTCAAAAGAATCATTAAAAAAGAAAGGCCACCACCTGACCAAGGTAAACCTAATCCAAGTAAACCAATACCCCACAAAATATAAAGTCGATTTTTGAATTTAGGATATCTTTTAATTGTTAATATACCAACCAATAAATAGATAAAAGAAATCATTATACTAAATATACCATTAAGAATTTCGGTTAATGTAAGTATAATTGTTGTTCACCTTTTTGAAATAATTTGTAAATAGTTAGTAATTTTACCATTATTTAACTATTTCTTTTATTTCTAAATACAAGGATTGAATAGTCTCAAGACTATAAACGATAGTTTAAAGAAAAGAGGAAATCTTGATTGATTTTAAATTCTTAATTTTAAAAAAATAAAAAAAAAATCAAAATATTTTTTTAAATTTTTTTTTCTCATTAATTAGCGTATTTGATTATTCCTTTATGAAGAATTTCTTTATCGATTCTGGTAAATTCCAACCAATATAAAACTCAATAGCGGAAGTAAATAAAATTAATCTCATTATCATGATATAAACCACGTTTAAAGGAAACATTCCGTCAAAAATAGAACCAAAAAGAAACGAGATTAAGCCAGCCAAAAGAAATTTCGCTTTCAATTTAATTTCTGGATTATCTAATTTAAAACTTTGCCATATGAATATACTTAAAGAGATAGATACCACCGCCATCATGAAAATCATGTAAAGCATAGTAATTCCGTAATAAGTTGAATCAATTGGGGGGTTGTGTAATATACCGATTACACTAGGGTCTGTAATGAGAAAATAGAATAAATATATTTCAAAGAGTACCCCCGTGACAACCATTATTAATAGATAAAATTTTTGCTTCTCTTTAATCAAAAGATCTGTCATCGTCCACATCCAGAAAAATGAAGTGATTGCTAATGGAAAGAGAGTTATGAAAAAATAAGGTACTTCTGTAAGACCTTCTCCAGTTGTAATAATCATGAAAAAAGAAATTGAACTAGCAAGCCAAGGGATTCCTAATCCAAGTAAACCAATACCCCATAAAATATAAAGCTGGTTTTGAAATTTTCGATATCTCCGAATTGTCAATAGACCAACTAATACAAAGATAAAAACAATCATTGTGCTAAAAATCTCATTAATAATTTCTGCAAACGTTAGTATCATAGATTTTCACCCCATAGAAAATTTAGGTGATTAATAATTAATCACTCTATTATTTAATTGTTTCTTTAATAGTTTATTTCGAGAAAAAGATTTCTTTAAACTATGTGAACTTTTAAAATTAAACATAAAAATTTTTTAACTTACCGAATCTTTTGATTAGTATAGATAATTCTAATAAGAATAGATTTGATAATATGAAACGGGTAACTTGTACTGGGTGCTCATTATTATGCGATGATGTTATTGTTGGGACAGATGGTTTATTTATTGATAAAGTCTATGGTGCTTGTTTAAAAGGAAAGGAGAGATTTGATCAAATAACCGCTCCTAATCGCATAACTTCACCAATGATTAGAAAGAATAGTAATTTAGAAAATGTCTCTTGGGATGATGCTCTTAATAGAGTTGAAGAGATTATTAAGAATTCGTCGAAACCCTTATTATATGGATTTTCTACTTGTAATTGTGAAGCTCAATTGAAAGCTATTAAATTAGCTAAGAAAATTAATGGATATATCGATTCTAATTCTTCAATTTGCCAAGGAAAAGTTCTAAATATTGCTGCAGAAACGGGAATCACTTTAACTACAGTCGGAGAAATAATCAATAAAGCAGATTTCATTGTATTATGGGGTGCGAATGCGGCAGAATCAATTCCTCGATTACTTAATAAGCTAGTATTTTCTAGAGGTAAATTTCGAATGACTGGTCGTGAAATTAAAACTGTTGCAATAATAGATCCTGTGAAAACTGCTTCTTTTGGTGTGTTCCAGATAAGGGATATTGCAATGCAAATAGAGGCCAACAAAGATTTAGAGTTAATAAAAGCCTTAAAAGACGCTTGTTGTTCTAACGATGGATTAACAAAAGATAAAGTTGCGGGAATTGATAACGATGAATTGAAAAGATTTTTTATGAATTTAATTGGAGCTGAGAACGGGGTTATTATTTTAGGACAAGGCATCTTAAGACCAGATTCGAATGCAAATCTTATAAAAGAGATATTAGAATTAGTTCAAATGATCAATTTAAAACAAAAAAAAGGACGAATATCGTTAATACTGCTTGGTGGACATTTTAATATGATCGGTTTTGAACAAGTTGCATTATCTGTCACCGGAAAAAATCAAGCTTTACAATTTTCTGATAATAAATTAAGTTCTAACGAAAATAGCATTATTTCTAAAATTCAAAACGATGATTTTGATTGTTCCATAATTTTAGGAACAGATCCAATATCTCATCTGCCTTTTGAATTGAGTAAAAAATTAGCGTCCAAACCAATTATTACAATTGATAACCGAAAATCAGCAACAACTCATATTGCTGACATAGTTCTTCCTACTGCGATAACCGGGATTGAAGTTGGAGGTTTGGTCTACAGATTAGATCAAGTTCCTATAGAATTAGATAAAATTCTCGATCCTCCAAGTGGGATTCCCTCAGACGAGGAACTTTTAGAAAAAATCATCCAAAAGTTAATATAAATCAGAAGGTGCTCTAATTTTATGCAAATGAATTTAAACACCATTAGAATGGTTGATAATGATCAAGCAAAAGAAAATTCTTTCGGTAACGAAGAATCTTTAAAAAAAGAATTAGCCATAGGAATTATTAATCCTAAGGATTTTGAAGAGTTAGGATTGGTACCTAGCCTAAATATATTAATTACTAGTAAGTACGGTAAGGTTGTAGTCGCAAATCAACAAGACGAAAAAGTACCAAATGGAACTATTTTAATGCCAGTCTCAATATGGGCAAGTCAGATAACTGGAATTGAAAAGGGAGAATTATATTTAAAAGGTTTATCTGTTAACGTAGTACCCACTAGAGATAAAATATTAGATTTCACTGAATTAATAAAAACAATTAAGGAATAAATAAGAGAGGATAAATCCAACATGGAAAAATTGATAATTAAAAATGGGTTAGTATATGACCCTATGAATAATGTTGAAGGAGAAATAAAGGATATTCTAATTGAAAAAGGGAAAATTGTTGAAAAATTTACGAATCAAAATGATGTACAAGAAATTGACGCTAAGAGTAAAACAATTATCCCCTCAGCACTTGAAATTCACGCTCATATTGCATCACAACAAACAAACTGGGCACGACTATTAGGAATAAGAAACGAAATGTTTAATAACGTCTGGAATGGATTAAGTCTAGATTACATTTCTAAGAGTTATATCTCCAATGGTTATACCTTTATTTTAGAGGCAAATGTCTATCCTTCCTTAGCAAAACAAACCATCTTTAACTTTAACCAGATACCAGTATTAGATAAAGCGATGTTATTAAATGTAAGTAATTTTTGGCCTTTAGAACTAGAATTCCAAAGAGGAAAGATAGATGATATGGCTATGTTTTTATCTGAACTACTATCAATTACCAAAGCATTTGGCTTTAAAGCATATAATCCGTTTGAAGCTGAGGATTGGGATTTCAAATCTGTAAGAACAGATTTGTCTAAGAATGGACGATTATACAATTTTTCCGCTTTAGATGTTTATGAGAATCTTACCAGAGTGAACGAACACTTAGGAATGCCTCATTCTATACATGCTCATATTGAAGGTTACGAAACGTCTCAAGCTAAAGATAATTTAATAACCCTTTTGGAACAAATCAAATCTTTAAAATTGGATGTAAATTCTCAAACTTCTTCGTCCATTAAAAGAACACAAATTCTTCATCTAGCACATGCTTCGGCATATAATATTGATGGAAATAATAAAAAATTCATTGAATTCATGAATAATAACCAAGATTTTGACCTAGATTTAGGGTTTGTTGGATTTGACGAGCTTAATCCATTGATTACTTCAGATAGACGGTTAATTCACAAATTTTTAGATACGAATTCCACAGAAATTCCTTCTGGGTTAATCACTTCTGCTGTAGAGACTGAAGGAGATAGTTTTATCAATTTAAGAAGTTTTGACAAAAATAATGAAGTAGACTGTCGTATTTGGGGTAACGCTATAGAATTAGCTTTAAATATAAAAAACAAGTGGCAATTACAATTTTCGGTAAATTTTCCAAATTACGCTCACATAAATGACATTCCCGAAATTATAGCATGGTTAGTAAGTAATGAAGCTCGAACACAATTTATGAAAGATATGAATCAAGATTTTATCGCTAACAATTCTTTAAACGCTAATGATACATGTCTAACTTTTAACGAAGTTGTAATAATCAGTCGAGCAAGTCCAGCAAAATCTTTAGGACTTGGAAATATTAAAGGTAATTTGGGTTTGAATGCCGATGCAGATCTGAATATCATAAATATTGATGCAAAAGAGATGGATTTCTCTAAAGATATTGATAAACTAAAAAATGCGTTCTCTAACATTGAATATGTTATTAAATCTGGAGAAATAATAAAGCAACAAGATAATTATAATTTAGCACCTCAGGGGAGAATTTTATGGTCAGAGGGAAAAGTTGATAAGACTAATTTAAAATCCATTATGACTAAAAAAGAAGAATTTTATTCTAAATTTGGTTCTACCTTTTACGATGCTTTAAAAGTTTCCGTAAAATCGAAGCATTTAAGACAAATTATTTAAGGGATGTGTACTCGATGAAGTTAAACAAAATTAAAGTCTTGTCTAAAGACGAATTAGAAACCATTCACACAGCTACATTGGAATTATTTGAAAAAACTGGTATTAAAATTGACTGCAAAGAAACTCGAAATTTGCTTAGAGAACACGGAGCTATTGTTGATAAAACTTCTGATTTTGTTAAATTTCCCGAAGAATTAGTTAAAGAAAACCTTAAAAAAGTACCAAGTTCATTTACGCTATATGGACGCGATGGAAGCTATAATTTTGAAGTTACTACAAAGAATACTCATTTTGCCTCAATTGGAGCCGCAGTTAAATATTACGAGCCTACTAAAAAGAATCAAGTAAGAAAATCTGTGTTAGACGATACTATTAAGCAACTTCGTGTTTTAGATCAATCTGAGCATCTCAATTGTTCACAAATAGCTTTTTGGCCAGGAGATGTGAAATATACGACGATTCATACTACAAGTATTTACAATTGGGCAAAAAATTCACATAAACCATTTGGTCACGGTTGTATGGGAAAATTAGTAAGTCAAGATTCAATCAAAATGGCTTCCATTTTAGTAGGAGGAGATGAAGAGCTAAAAAAGCGACCTAGATTATTTGGGATTTTTAATCCAACAAGCCCTCTTCATTTACCAAAATTAATGACGAATGGTCTTTCTGTATTTACTAAATTTAAACAACCTCTAGTTATAGCCCCTGAAGCGTTAGGTGGAACTTCTGCCCCTGTTTCATTAGCGGGATTACTAACACAGACAAACGCTGAAATACTCAGTGGGATTATTCTAGCTCAAATAAGCAATCCAGGAGCACCAGTCTTCTACGGCACTGTATCTCATACGACTGATATGCACACCGGGAATTCTGCCATTGGAGGTATTGAAACAGGTTTAATCACTGCAGGTATGGCACAGTTAGCTCAGTATTATAATATTCCGTCAAGATCCTTAGGAGGGGTAACAGATTCAAAATGTTTAGATCTTCAAAATGGTGTGGAGCGATTTCAAACATTAATGTTTGCTGCTCAAGCAGGGATAAACTTTATTACATTTGCTGGAACATACGAAGCTACTTTAGCGGGTGCATTGGAACTTACCGCAATTGATAACGACTTAGCTGGAATGATTAAAAGAGCACTCAATGGTATCAATGTGAACGAAGATACCATCGGACTGAAGGTTATTGAAAAAGTTGCTACAAGTACACAAAAAGGAGTAACTTACTTAAGTGAAAAACACACCCGTAAATTTATGAAAGAAGAATTATTTATTCCCCAGTTATTTGATCGAAATCGACGTACAGCTTGGAGAAAAAAGGGATCGAAAGATATAATAGCTAGCGCATCTGAAAAAGTCTCTGAAATCCTCAAAAACTTTAAAGAATATGATATTACATCTGATGTGGATAAAAAATTAAAAGATTACATGAAATTAGTCGATCAAAGAACTATAGATGATTTTAAATTAGAAGAAGGATTATCAACTGCTGGTATTTCTCTCCCAAACGGAGAATCTATTAAATCAAACGATTAAAAGATATTCAAAGTATAAAAATAATTAAAAGAATAATATGTGACAAATCATTTTTAAAAATATTAATAATTTATATCAAAATTGAATTTTTTATTTCAATTAAAATGCCCCTCTCGAGATCTGATTACCTAAAAAAGATAAAGAAAGAAAAAACCAATTTATATTTAATGTCAGCAGTGGAGATTTTCGAGGAAAAAGGATTTCACAACACCCGCATTATCGATATCACCAATAAAGCGGGAACGTCTGTTGGGAATTTTTATCGTTATTTTAATAGTAAAGAAGAAGTGTTGGAAGTCGTAATAAATGAATTTTATAACTTAATGCTTAATAGACTTCAAAAGTTAAACGATTACGACATACCTCCTATTCCAGTAATCAAACAGTTGATTCGGGATTATCTAAAAATGTTTAAAGAAAAAAAAGAAATTGCGCTTATATTTATCGAACAAATGAGTGGTATAGACAAAAAGTATTCTGAATTAAGAAACGATTATGTCGATAAATTTTCTCAAGAAGTTGAAAAAATAATTAAGCGTCTTGTAGAACTTAAAGTCGCGCGTCAACAAGATCCGATAATTACGGCAAATGTATGGTCAGCAACGTTACTTCACATTTTCCATTGGTGGATTCTTTTAGATTTTAAAATGGATGTTGAAAAAATAGTAGATAATGTTACAAAATTTTTAGTTAGTGGAACAATGTCAAAAGAGTTTTAACTATTAAGATAATATCTTAAAATTAAAAGAAACCTAAAAATTAGATAGATAATTTATTCGTTTTTCGTATTTTAGAACAAAACATTTATAAAGATCAATAACCTATATTATGATCAACTGAGAGTGAACATGAATTCATTCTCATTCTCGGTGAAAAAAATGGAAAAAAAAAATCTAAAAACAAACCAAAAATTACCAATACAAGGAACCACACCAACAAAAAAA